>CAYJTP010000008.1:32670-46396 GCA_964373175.1 uncultured Planctomycetales bacterium | reverse complement strand
CCACGCCCCCATTCACCCCCGGGCAAGCCCGGGGCCCCCTGGGTGTGCGGGTGGGGGCTGTGCGTGATCGTGGGATGTTTCAGCGTGACACCCCTGGCCATGGGGCTTGGTGATCAAGCGTCCTCAGCACCGGAGCGCGAGAACCTGCAGAAATCGGAAGGAGGCGATGTCTCGATGGCCTTCACCCTCACCAGCCGTGCGTTTGCTCATCGTGCGAAGATCCCGAAGGGGTATACCTGCGATGACGCGGATCTCTCCCCGCCGCTGGCATGGACCGATCCCCCCGCAGGAACCACAAGTTTTGCGCTGATTGCCGATGATCCGGATGCCCCTGTTGGGACCTGGGTCCACTGGGTGCTCTATAATGTGCCTGCCTCACGTCGGGATCTTGCGGAACATCTCCCCAAAGTGGAGACCTTGGCGGATGGCACCAAACAAGGGCTCACTGATTTCCGGCGCGTTGGGTACGGGGGACCGTGCCCCCCTCGAGGGCCAGCCCACCGGTACTTCTTCAAGCTCTATGCCCTCGACACCACGCTTGCGCTCCCGCCCAAAGCGACAAAAGCACAACTTGAGCAGGCGATGGAAGGCCATATCCTCGCCCAAACAGAACTCATTGGCCTCTATCAACGCTAAGCCCGTCACGCATACTCGCGTGTCCACACCCTCTGGTTTGTGCAATCCGCCATCCAAGTACGGGCCCTTTTACCCAGCGGTAGCCATGGCGGGACGGCTGTAATTGCTGATCCGAGTTGGGGTTCGGTAGTTGAGCCAACAGAAGATCAGATATACTTAACAGAGAACATGAGCAACCCGGACCTTGCGACCATTGGGTGGAGTACGAACGCGGACAGTTTCGCGGCGGGACAGGCCGCAGCCCGCAGTGCGCTGAACCGCTTGAAAGGTCGACGGCCTCAGTGCGCTGTGGTGTTCGGATCGTCGTGGTTTGATCAGGCCCAGCTGATCCATGGCATCCGAAGCGTCTTCGAGTCCACCCCATTGATTGGCGGAAGCACGGCAGGAGAAATCACCCCTGATGGATCCAAGAGCCATACCTGCGTGGTGCTGGCTCTCGGGTATGAGGATCTCGCGATCGGCGTCGGGATCGGGACGGGGCTTGATCAGAATCCGCGCCTGGCCGGCTATCACGCGGCACAACAAGCGGTGCGGTCCTTCAAAGGACGATCGCGCAGCGGGTTCCTCCTGTTCGGCGATGGCCTGCTGACGGGTTATGCGGATGTCGTCCGCGGAATCCAAGAAGTCCTGGGAACGAGCTCCCTGGTAACCGGTGGACTGATGGGGGATGACCTGCGATTCGTCAAAACCTACCAATATGCCCAACACCATGTCTTGAACCATGCGGTCGTGGGACTCTTGCTGGGGGGGAGTTGCACGATGGGGGTGGGTATCGAACACGGGTTTGCGCCGATTAGTAAACCCCGCCACATTACGCGAGCCCAGAAGAATGTCTTGTACGAACTGGACGGACAGCCCGCTTCGTCGGTCTATGAAGAGTACTTTGGCCGCGTCGCCATGGAAACGGTCCAACAGGCGGGGTTCAGCCGGCAGCTCATTGCCTATCCCCTCGGGATTCAACTCGACTCGACGGGACAGTTTTTGCTGCGCAACATCATTGCATTCGGCGATGACGGAAGTCTCGTCTGCACCGGGGAAGTGGTCGAGGGGGCGTGGGTGCAGCTCATGCTGGGCAGCAAATCACTCGTGTTAGAGGCCGCCACCCTGGCTGCCCAGGAGGCGATTCGGCCGTTGCGAGCCATCCGGTTTGTCCTGGTCTTTGACTCGGCGGTTCGAAAACGGCTGCTGGGTCAAGATGCCCACGAAGAACTCTCGCGGATCCGTCAGGCGGTCGGACCCTCGGTTCCTCTCGTGGGATGCTACACATATGGAGAGCAAGCGCCGCTTGGCCCCTCCTATGCGTCTGGATGGTCGTCGGTCCACACGGGAGCGGTGTTGGTCATTGCGGTCGGACCATGATCCCGCCCCTTCTCTGCCACATCATGCTATAGAGAAACCCGTGGAGCAGGAACCCAACCTGAATTCCTGATGTTCCCTTTAAGCCCCATGAAGGAAGGGGCGGGATGAAACTGACCACGCGTACCGTGACCGTCGTCCTCGTCGGAGCCTTCGCGGCTGGCCTGCTCACACTTGATCTGGGGTGGGTCACCAAGGTCTTCCTGCTGGCTGCGCTCCTTGGCTCCATCGGCTACATGGCGATGCAGGGAGAGAGTTCGTCTCACCAGACAGAAGAACTCCGTCGTTTGCGGGCCGCCTATGATCAACTGGATGAACAAGCGAAACTCATCATTCGAACCGACCTCGAGCTGCACCGCACCCAGGAGGAACTGGATCGTAAGCTCGCTTCCTTGTTTGCCCTCCATGAACTCGGCCAGCAACTCCGGATCAGCCTCCAACCTGAAGCGGTCTTTCACCAACTCACCCCGCAATTGGTGTCCTACTTGGGGTTCTCAAAAGCCCTGCTCGGGGCGTGCCCCTCTGCGGACGACCTGAGGTGGCGCGCCCAAATCGGACTCGCTCCACAGACCGCTGAGCGGATCCGCACGCTGCTGCTTGCGAACCACGGGCTTGAAGAAATCCTTGCCAGTGCCACGCCACGGAAGTTCGACGCACAGAATACGAACGATCCGCTCGGCGGCCAACTCCTTGAGCTCTGCTCAAGCACCGCAGTGGTCGTCGCCGGGATCAAACCGCACACCGGCCCGTCAGGGTGCCTGGTGCTGGCTCGTGAGGCGGTGGGCGAGTGGCGCGGCGATGAAGAGCTGGTGGCGATCTTGGTGACTCAGCTTGCCATCGCCATTGAAAACTCGACCTTGTATGAAGAACTCTGGCAATCCCGACAAGCGTTGGAACAACGCATCCAAGAGCGAACCCGGGAACTGGCCTTGGCCAATGAACAGCTCGTCCGTCTCAACAAGGCCAAGAGCGATTTCGTGTCTGCCGTTTCCCACGAATTGCGAACCCCCTTGGCGGCGATCAAGGGATACGCCGCGCTCCTCCGAAGCGGCCAGTTTGGTCCCCTGGCGAAGGCCCAGACTGAGCGGCTCGGCAAAATTGAAAAACACACCGATCTCCTCACGCAGCTGATCACGAACCTCCTCGATATCGCCCGCATCGAATCCGGCCGGGTGACGATGGACCAACGGCCGATTGCGGTGGACGAACTCATGGCCACCGTCCTGGAAATGGTGAAGCCTCAGTTGGATGCCAAGCGCATCACCCTCACCGTCCAGGTGGATGGCGTGAAACAGTTAGTGGGTGATCCGACGCACCTGCCCCGCGTGTTCATGAATTTGCTCTCGAACGCGGTGAAGTATACCCCGGAGGGAGGCTCCATTACCGTCACCCTGCAGCAGGACGGACACGGGATCCTCGCCAAGGTCCAGGATACGGGCACCGGCATCGATCCCAAAGAACTCCCGAAACTCTTCCAGGAATTCTACCGAACGGCCAATCCCGTCAACGAACAGATCCGCGGGACGGGGTTAGGATTGGTCTTGGTCAAGCGGATTGTTGAAGCGCACCAAGGGCAGATCTGGGTGACCTCTGAGGTGGGAAAAGGCAGCACGTTTGCCTTTACGTTACCCGCTTTGGAGCACGCGCTCACCCCACAGCGCCCAGCCACGAACTAACCTGGCGTCATCCATGGGGCAAGTCAAAGCCGTCCTGAAGACAACGATTCTTGTCGCTGACGACGATCCTGATCTGCGGGACATCCTGCGTTCGATCCTCGAACCCGCAGGGTTTCAGGTCCTCGAAGCCTCTGACGGAGACGTAACCCTGGAGACCATCCATCGCCAGCCACCTGATCTCTTGATCCTGGACTACATGATGCCCCGGATGAACGGGCCCCAGGTCTGCCAGCAGCTCAAACAGAATCTCCTGCTCAGACACCTGCCCATCATCATGCTGACGGGACGCAGCGAGCTCCAAGACAAAATCCAGGGGATCGACGCCGGGGCGGACGATTACCTCGTGAAACCGTTTGAACCCCAGGAGCTTCTTGCACGGGTTCGCATGGTGCTCCGTCGGACCGCACAAGAGCTCGAAGCCAACCCCCTGACCAAACTGCCTGGCAATGTGTCGATCCAGAAAGAACTTGAGAGCCGGTTGGCGAGTGACGCGCCGTTTAGTGTCTGCTATGTGGATCTTGATCGGTTTAAAGCCTTCAACGATCACTACGGGTTTGAGCGAGGGGACCAGACGATCACCCACACGGCGCGACTCCTCCTGGAGGCCGTGTCCCGTCACGGCAATCCCACGGATTTCATTGGCCATATCGGGGGGGATGATTTTGTGATCATGACCACGCCGGACTGTGCAGAAGCCATTGCTCAGCGCGTGGTGGAACAGTTTGATGCGACCATCCCTCAGTTGTACGACGACGCGGATCGAGCCCGCGGCTACCTGTTGCACCCCGACCGCAAGGGCCAGCCCATCCAGCTGGGGTTCCTGACCATCTCCATTGCCGTCGTGACCAATGCCGGGGGCCGGCTGGCCCATCCGGGGCAGATTGCGCAGATCGGTGCCGAACTGAAAGCGTATGCGAAACAGTTCGACAAGAGTCTCTACGTGACGGAACGACGCACGCTCTCGCCCTGACACAGAGGCAGGGCTTACGGCCCGCTGGGCTCTGGGGTGTAGACGCGAATCGACAGGTGTGAAGACGTCAAGGTGGGCTGTCCGGCCTTCATCACGTAGCCTCGGTTGCCGCTCATGAGGCGTCGTTGATCTTCCTCCCGTAACTGCGCAAGCCACTGCCTGCGTTGTGCTCGAAGTTGCTGGCGTCTGGTTTCGTAGGCCTGCCGCAGGGCCGTCCGCAGCTCGGGGATCGACTGCCAGCGCTGCTCCAAGAGCACGTGTTGTTGCTCAACCTGCGCCAGCCGCTTCGTCAGCTGCTCACGCTCATCCCGCAATCGAAGATACGCTTGGGTGAGCTCGCTCAGA
Organism: uncultured Planctomycetales bacterium; assembly: GCA_964373175.1. Lineage (GTDB taxonomy): Bacteria > Omnitrophota > Gorgyraeia > Aquiviventales > Aquiviventaceae > CAYJTP01. Next base: position 41,413 of record CAYJTP010000008.1, on the reverse strand, counting down.
TTCTGTGAGAACCACTGGAGATCTGTCTCGAATCGCGCGGTCTGGGCGTGGAACTGCGTGATCTCCGCGAAGGAGCGAGCGAGTTGTCCTTTCGTCTGGTCCAACTCCTGTTGGAGGGCTTGATGGCGGGTTTCCAGTTGGGTGATCACTCGAGCCCGTTCAGCGAGCACCTGACGGAGATGCTCACTCTGTCGTTGGAGGGTCACAATCCAGATGCAGAGACCTGCAACCAGCACGCCGCTGAGTAAGAGCCCGCTTGCGGCGAGGACTCGGCTCGGCATGGTCTGCTGAACGCGCTCCACCGTCCGCGTCAGCGATTCCTGAAACCGGGATTGTTGGAGCGAGTCGGTCACAAAGGTTTGTAAGCGATACCGCTGGGTCTCATCGAGGTCCACAAATTCAATCCCACGTGGGTAGCCCCCATGGCGGGATGCGGATGAGGCCGTCCAGCGAATGATCCCCTGGACCGTGAGGAACTCCTCTTCGCTGGGCAGGAGGACACTCACCTGCACGCGTTGTCCTGGCTCGCCGTCCTTCCCGCCTGCCAGTAACCCCAGACCGCGGACGCTCAGGTCGGCGATGTGACCATTCACGGCGGGGGAATCAGGAGGGTACGCGTACTGGGAGGGGAGAAAGCATTTCACTCGAATCACGCTACGCCGCTCTTGCATCACAAGACCATCGCTCCGCGCCCTCTCCCTCACTCTCCATTTCCCCCACGGGCCCAGCGTCGCCCAGGCGAGGAATGCGAACGCTTAATTGAGCGCGGCTAAGGCGTGCTCAACGGTCGCCTGAGCTTCAGGGGGCATGTCCACTAATTCATACCCCGCCAAGGAATGTGAGGTCGTCGGATCGTGCTGTCGCCACACCAATCGGCCCGTCGCTTCAACGACCTGCGCCAAGCCAGGGAGCGTCAGACGAATGGTGACCGTCACCGGGAAAGCAACAGGGGAAGCCAGGTTTAGGCCGATCCCTCGACGGCTGACGTCGCGGGGTGCACCCTGAAACAGGACAGTCCCATCGGGATGGCAAAGCTCAACGGCAGGAGCCGGATGACGAATCCGGATCGCCCGACGGCGCTCTGCAGCCGCACGCACGGCCGCAGCAGCCGCTTCGAGGGCTTGGGATTTGGCTCGTGCTGTCGCCAACCCCTGTTGAAGTTCTTCCGCCGACCGCCGCAGTTCCTCGAGCTCACGGTGACGGTCAGCGAGTTGCCCTTCGAGCTGTTGCACGCGCTCCTGGAGGGCGCCTTGAGCCGCGCGAGACTCTCCTAAACACCAGTTCGCTTCGTCACGTTGCTGCTCGAGTCCCTGCAGCTTCGTGATGGCATCACGGGTGCGCGCATCGAGCTGACTCGAGGCCTCTTGGAAGGTTTGGAGCTGTTCTTCGAGATGCCGAAGCGATGCCCGCGCCTCCCCAAGATACCACTGACTTTCCTCCCACTGCCGATGCGTCTGTTCCGCCGTCTGTTGCCACTGCTCGGCCTGGGCTTGCCAGTGGCGCAGTTGCTGCGTGGTGTCGGCGAGTTGCGCCTCCAGCGTCGCCGTCTTGGCGCGCTCCTCCCCGAGAAACCAACTGGCTTCGTTGCGCTGGCGACGGAACAGATCGAGTTGCTGGGCGTATTGGGTCAGGGTTTCTGCCGCTTCATCCACTTGCTTGTGCACTTGCTGGAGTTGGTTCGTGACATATTCGCTGATCGCGCCCGCGCTGAGGAGTTCCGTCAGTTGGTCACGACCGACCAAGGTGATTCCATGCTCTTTGGCGTAGCGTTGGGCTGGCACCGTAAAGGATCCGGGGGCCACTAGAAACCCCTGCTCGACTTGCGCCTGTCGCATGGAGTGCATGAACCGTTCCACGGTCGCCTTTTCAAAAAACACGCCATCCCCGACACAGGACAACGCCGCCTTGAGCCCATCTTTGATGATCATGCGCAACGGACCCGGTGGCTCGCCAAGCTCCGCGGTCTGGAGCAGCTGATAGCCTTGTCGTTCAAACGCACGCCACACGAGCTGGTCAATGATTCGCATCCCCGCCGAAGCTCGGCTGGACTCCTCAGGAACCGCGTGATGATCCTGAGGTGGTCGAGCCCACGACCACAACCCAAGCCCACCAGCGAGCATCAGCCCACCCGCGAGCATCAGCCCAGCGATTAGCCATACCCGGTTGATCCTTGAGGGGCGTTCCCCCTCTGAGATCGCAGTGGTGTCCGCATGGCGAGCCATAAACGTTGTCGGTGGACGCGATGGCGTGATGGACTGTGATGCGCTTGTCTGAAACGCCGATGGCACCTGCACAGGATGTGAGGGATCCGACGTAAACGTCGCGCTCCAACGCCGCGGCTTCGGACTTGCCCGCATCAAGGCATCCTGGATCGCTCGAAACCGCTCGGTGACTGCTGGGGTCATGGGTCCAGAGACCCCCATGCTGTTTGTCAACCCGACTTCCATCGTTTCAGTCGCAACAGAGGCCGGATGCTCGATGTCGATGGCAATCCGTCCCGGTTCACTGCGGACGGAATAGCCGTACGGACCCCGGAGCTGGATTCTGAGCGCCTGGACCCATCGGGGCTCCCCAGGCCGACGTGGAGCATAGGAGGTCTGAATGGCTTGGATAACCCCGCGTTGGATGACGGAACGTTCAGGGAAGGTGCCTGCAACACGTCGGCTTGGAAATTGCACCACAATGGTTGGCGGGTTCTTTTCAAATCGTGCCTGCACGGGTACGTTTTCATCAGTCGCCAGCTTGACCACCAACTGCGTCTTGCGCATTCCTTGGGTAGGGAGGGTTTCCGCCGCGTGGGCACGCATCCCGACGCCGCACACGCCCAAGAACAGAGTCAGAGACCAGAAACCGGCCACCAGAAATTTTACCGGTATCTGGTTTCTGGTTTCTGGTTTCGTCATCCCATCACGTTGTTAAAGGACCCGGACCACATCGTTGACTTGGATATCGACACGACTCCACTCCGGAAGCAACGTCGCCGCGGACACCTGTTCCTGAACCCGTTCAATGCGGGCCTTGCCCAACAATTGGTCATTGCGGTAGATCGACACGGTGTCGCCAATTTTGACCGCATCCCACCCAAGATCAGTGACGACGAATCGCCAATCCGGGTTGATCGAGAGGACCCGTCCTTGGAAGCCGGCGTTGCCACCGGTCGGCTCGCGGACGACGATCTTCTCCAGTTGCACGACATCGCGTTGTCCTTCAGGGGCGGTGGCAAGTGTCTGAAGACTCATCGCGAGTTCTCCTTGTAAGAGATCCATCTGGCGTTCCATCGCCAGGAGCTTGTCCTGAAGCTCCTGGATGAGTTGTTCCTCTTGGCTCAACCGGTTCACGGTCTCTTGCAAGCGGGTGTCTTTCTCAGCAAGCGTCGTGGACAGCTGCTTGACGTGCTGGTGTTCTGCTTCCAGAGCCTCCGACAGCCGCGCTCGATCTGCCTGCAACGCTCCAAGCTGGAGCTCGAGTTGCCGCTGTGACTCACGCGCCTGCTGATAGCGGCGTTCGAGCTGTCGACGAGCGGTTCCTTCCCCGACCCACAGGGCAACTAACCCGACTCCGACGAAGACGATGAGGGAGCGTTGTGTCGGTCGGGACAATTTCAGCGCGTTCATCCTCTTGACCGAGAGCACCGCGAACAACGAAAAACCCCCAACGAGTTCTCACTCATTGGGGGTCGTGACGTTCGATTGTTGAGTCGCGCTCATCGCGTGGCCTCATACCCTGAGGCGGTCACGCCAAACCCACCGTGACACTTGAGCATGTACGTCTTTACGCTAACAGATGGCATTGGTGTTGTCAAGCGCTAAGCAGATGCGCACGAGGAAGTTGGAACGCCACCGCTCCGCTGAAGGCGTTAACAAAGGAACGATCACGCACCGCTCAAACCGATAGTGGGGACGCAGGGATTTTCCGCCCCCTTGTCAAAGTCCACAGGGCGGATGCGCCCTGCAACAAAACCCGGAGGCGCAGAACCCCCGCCTCATAAGAAGTGGGGACGAGAGGATTTGAACCTCCACCCCTTGCGGGACTAGGCCCTCAACCTAGCGCGTATGCCAGTTCCGCCACGTCCCCCTAAGAACAGTGTAAAGTCGAAGGTTAAAAGTATAAAGTGAAAAAAGGCAGCTGCTGGAAATCGCAATGGCACAGTCGAGCTACCGGGCGAGAACCTTTCGGCTTCCCACTTTCGACCTTCGACCTTCGACCTTCGACAAGTCTCTGGTCGGTGAACGAGGTGAACCGGTAACGGCTCCTTCAGAGGCTGAGGAGACAAGCTGCGCATATTTCGCCATCACACCAGAGACATACCGGGGCGTTGGCGGACGCCAGTGGGCACGTCGTTGCTCCAATACTGAAGCAGGCAGCTCCACATCAAGCCGCCGGGCCTTGACGTCAAACGAAATGACGTCACCGTTTCTCAGCAGGGCGATCGGGCCACCCACGGCCGCTTCAGGAGCGACATGTCCGGCCATGAGGCCGTGCGTTGCGCCAGAAAATCGGCCATCAGTGAGCAACGCCACTGATTCTCCGAGTCCCTGACCGACAATGGCCGCAGTCACCGCCAGCATCTCGCGCATCCCCGGGCCGCCTTTGGGGCCTTCATAGCGGATCACCACGACGTCCCCACGGTGAAACTGTCGTCGCTGAACGGCTCGGAAGGCCTCCTCCTCGCAATCAAACACCCGGGCAGGACCTCGGTGGGTGAGTGGCTCATGACCGGTAATCTTGACCACGCAGCCTTCTGGGGCAAGGTTGCCATGGAGAATCACAAGTCCCCCGCTCGGATTCAACGGATTCGCGACTGGACGCACCACCTGTTGATGGGGCGTTTCTGTGGCGCGTTTGGCTTCTTCGCCGATCGTCCGACCAGTCACCGTCACCGCGCCGGCATGCAATCGACGGGCTTCCAACAACCGTTTCGCGACTAAGCCCACCCCGCCCGCTCGATACAAATCGGTTGCGACAAATCGGCCCCAAGGTTTTAAGTCAGCGAGGAGCGGGGTCCGACGGCTGATGCGGTCAAAATCATCCATCGCAAGCGGGACCCCCGCTTCACGGGCGATGGCCAACAGATGCAGTACGCTATTCGTTGATCCTCCAGTCGCCGCGACGGCGGCGATGGCATTGTCCAGGGCTTGGCGCGTGACAATGCGACGTGGACGCAGATCGGTTCGAAGGAGCTCCATCACGAGCTTGCCCGCCTCGAATGCGACCTCATCCTTGTGAGAATCCATGGCTGGCACACTGGCGCTTCCCATGGGGGACATCCCTAGCACCTCGATCGCCATCGCCATCGTATTCGCGGTAAACTGCCCCCCACAGGCCCCGGGCCCTGGGCAGGCGCAATCCTCAAGCCGACGCAACGCCCGCTCGCTCATCTTGCCGGCGGCGCAAGCGCCAACCGCCTCAAACACATCTTGAATCGTCACGGAACGGCCGTCGAACTTCCCTGGCTCAATCGAGCCGCCATAGAGCATCAGCGACGGGAGGTCCAGGCGTAAGAGCGCCATGACCGTCCCGGGGATGGTCTTATCACATCCTGATAGCGCGACGACCCCGTCAAACAGATGGCCGCGCACGACCAGCTCAATCGAATCAGCAATCACCTCACGGCTTATCAGGGACGCCTTCATGCCCTCGGTGCCCATCGCGATGCCATCGGAGACCGCGATCGTATTGAACTCGATCGGGGTGCCACCAGCCGCGCGAACCCCCGCCTTGACGCGCTCCGCCAGCCGCCGGAGGTGAATGTTGCACGGCATAACCTCAATCCACGTATTGGCGATCCCAATGAGCGGACGGCTCAAGTCCTCATCCGTCAGCCCGACCGCCTTGAACATCGCACGGGCGGGCGCCCGGTCCGGTCCTTCGAGCAACAGACGGCTCGGCAGTTTGCGTGAGGGGATTCGCGGAGTGCGTCGCGTCATGGGTTAATAGTCGATCCCGACCTGAGCCGGGAGACCCTGTTGGTAGGGATGTTTGATTTCTTCCATCTCGGTGACCAGATCCGCCAGTTCCACCACTTGTGGATGCGCGTCACGCCCGGTGAGGATCAAATGCACGCTGGGGGGTTTGGTCCGGATCAAGTCCAGGACCTCCTCCAGCTGCACGAGACTGAAGTCCAGATGCTTGATCGCGTAGTTAATCTCATCCAAGATCACCAGATCATAGTGGCCGCTGTGGATCCGCTCGCGGGCCAGGTGTAACGCAGCCTGGGCCGCATCGACATGTTCGTCAAGGGGCTTTTTGTCTCCCATGATCTTCACGAAGCCTTTGCCCAGTTGGAGGATATCCAGATGGGGCGCCAGGCGCTTTGCCGCTTCGACTTCCCCGAAGGTCACCGGCCAGTCCCCTTTGAAAAACTGGATGATCAACACATGCCACCCATGTCCGACCGCCCGGAGGGCCGCCCCCAACGCGGCAGAGGTTTTTCCTTTCCCGTTTCCCGTGTAGACAATCGTTAATCCTCGACGAGCCGACATGGTTTTGGTGTCAGTCTAACAGAGCCTTCAGAGGGTGTCAACGCACCACGCCGCTGAATTGCTCCTTGGCCTGCACGAGTCTGGTGAGCAGTGCGTTCGTCGGAGCCTCGAGATGGTGGTGGGTGGCAATCCGGACGATGGCCCCGTTGAGATCCTCGATTTCGGTGCGCTTGCCTCGCTGGATATCCTGGAGCATGGAGGGATGGTGTGCGGCGGTATCTGGGATCAGTCGCTCGAACAGGAGGTGCGCATACCCCTCTGCGGTCGCTGGCTCAAGCGCAAGGCCTTCGGCATTCGCCACTAAGTAGGCTTCCTCGACCACCCGCTGCATCGTCGTGCGAGTGGCGTCCGTCTTTAAGAGTTTGCCGTATGGGACCTCCAGAAGCGTCGAGAGGGCATTGAGGGCGCAGTTGTAGATCGTTTTCATCCAGAGCGCTTCCATGATTCGCGGGGTCGTCCTGGTTGGAATCCTGCTTGCAGCGAGGAGATGAGCCAAGCGCTCGCAGATCATCGGCGAAACGCGGGCGTCTGGTGATCCAATGAGCACGTCATCCGCGCACACCGTCACGGTGACATGACCCGGTTCAAGCTCAACCCCGAAGATGACGCGCCCCAAGAGGACACGCGATGGGTCAAGCCATTGAATCAACCGCTCGTAGTTCCCAAGACCATTTTGAAAGGCGCAGATCAGCGTCTTGGGTCCGAGGAGAGGCGCAAGGGCTTTGGCCGCCGCCTCCGTGTCGTAGGATTTCACACAGACAAACACGTAGTCCGCTGTCTTCCAGGCCGGTGTCTGATCCGGGTGTGTAGCCAGCTCGAGAGGTTGGACGACCGTCTCGCCCCACAGCCCACTGATGCGAAGGCCTGACTGACGCACGACGTCGAGGTGCCACGGCCTTCCCAGCAGAGTCACCGAGGCTCCGTGTTTGGCAAGCATCCCGCCGAGGACACTCCCGATGGCTCCGGCTCCAAAGACAATCACGCGCATGAGCGATGGGTTGTGGGCTAGAGGAGGGATTGAATCTGGGCAAGACGTTCGGCGAATAGTTGATCAGCCATGACCGGACTTGCGCCTTCAAGGAAAATCGCGTCCTCTAAATCCACCCAGGACTTGCACCCGGCGTAACGGCTGACCACAGGAACGAGACGAGCAGCAAGCAAGCGAAACGCGCGCACCACAGTCACCACCAGGGGTTGATCCGGCTGCCACTTGAGCCGCTGCGCAAGGAAGGCATCGTTATAGATATGAAACGGCGACAGTCGTTCAATCACCGCGGCATCGCGGGTCTGCGTCGAGGACACGGCGAGGCCACAGAGCTCAAATTGTACCTGCCCATCGGACGGCCGATGCGCCAGGGCTTCTTCCAGATAGTGATGATACGGCTCTCGGAGAAACTGCCCTGTTTGATGCTCAAAGGTTGGATACAACAGAAAGACCGGTGAGCGCAGCTCAAAACCACTCTTGGCTTCGGCCAAGCCCCCTTTGCGAATCAGGACGAGTTGTTCGCCGCGCACCATGGCCAAGATGACGCTCGCCCATTCTTTCAAGGCGATTTGGCACTGGGACGGGAGTGCGGGGATCATCCCGACGCGCCAGATCCTGTCAGGTTGAGGAATTCTTCGATCGTCTTCACCCGCAAAAAGGGGTTGGTGTGTTTCTCTTCTTTCATCGTGGAGGTCGGGACAGGGGCATAGTTGTGGCCTGGGTAGAGGTGGGTGTGGTCGTCGAGTTTCTTTAAGGTCTGCGTCAAACTCTGGTACAACGCTTTTGGATCACCGCCCGGGAGATCGCAGCGCCCGCAGCCTTGAATGAACAACGTGTCCCCGGACAGCAACCGATCCCCAACCAACAGACACTGGGAACCTGGCGTGTGACCCGGGGTGTGAATCAAGGTCACCGGAATCGTCCCGACGTGAAGGGTCTGGCCATGTTCAACCGCCTGAATGCTCGAGGGGGAAATCTTTAGGGCGTGGGCTTCGTCCCGGTGCACGTAGACCGGGACATCCACGATGTTCAAGAGCTCGCCCAATCCCATGACGTGATCAAAATGGGTGTGGGTCAGGAAGACCTGGGTGAGCCGATAGCCGTCCTGCTCAAGGGCCTGGAGGAGGCGCTGGATCTCCCAGCCAGGATCCACGACCGCGGCTTGTCTCGTCGTCGGATCCCCAAGCAGGTAGATGAAATTCTGCATGGGCCCAAGCTCCAGTTGTTTCAGATAGAGCGGCTGCGCCATCGTCGGTCTCGTTACTCTACGGCGACC
>CAYJTP010000008.1:11226-32570 GCA_964373175.1 uncultured Planctomycetales bacterium | reverse complement strand
GTTGTTTCAGATAGAGCGGCTGCGCCATCGTCGGTCTCGTTACTCTACGGCGACCGTGCCGCCTTGTCAATGCGACGAATGTGTTACAATGGCACGCACATGGCCTATCCGCTCGTCGAGATCGCTCCGCAAGCCGCCAAGCGCCTCGGCAACCACGACTGCTGGGTGTTCCGTGACGAGCTCGTGCGCGCTGATGGCTCGCTGTGCCCTGGCGACGTCGCAGAGGCGGTGGACCGCCAGGGGCGGTTCGTGGCGTATGCGTTCTACAACCCTCATTCCCACATTGCCCTGCGCGTTGTCAGCACGTCGAAGGAACAGATTATAGACCGACGGCTCTTGGGGGAACGGCTCGCGCAGGCCATTCGCAAGCGGTGTCCCATCACGCAGACCAATGCCAAGCGGCTCGTCTATAGCGAAGCGGATGGGCTGCCCGGACTCATTGTTGACCAGTACGCGGAGTATGTGGTCGTCCAGTTTCGCAGTGCCGGCATGGACCGCCTCCGATCCACCGTCCTCGAACTCCTCCGCGAACACCTGAACCCAACCGGCATCCTTGAACGCAGCGATAAAGAGTTCCGCGAAGACGAAGGCCTCAAGGCTGTGACAGAAGTTGTGGCGGGGACGGTGCCGGATCGAATCCTGATTGAAGAAGATGAGTTACAGTTCTGGGTCGATCCGCACCGAGGATTGAAAACCGGATTTTACCTGGACCAGCGCCCCACGCGACGAAAGCTCCGAGCACTCGTCCAACCGACCCAACGGGTGCTTGACGCGTTCAGCTACACCAGTGCCTGCGGCATCGCGGCGGCCAGCCGCAACGCCCGTGTCGTGTGTGTCGAACAACAGGAGGCCTTCATCGAGCTCGCCAAGGAAAACGCCAAGCTCAACGGCGTCCTTGATCGCATGGAGTTCGTCGCGGGAAATGCGTTCTATTGGCTTGAGGCACAAGCTGAGGCGGGAGCGCGGGTCGACTGGGTACTCCTCGATCCACCGTCACTGGCCAAAAGCAAACCCGACGTGACCCAGGGACGCCAAGCCCTGCACCACCTCCTGGTCCACAGCATCAGGCTGCTGGGTCCCGCGAGTCATTTGGCCGTGAGTATCTGCACCTATCATCTCCTCAATCTGATCGAGGAGATCGTGCGGATCGCGGCGTCAGAGCACCACACGAAGCTGCGGGTTCTTGAGGAATGGCTCCAGGCGGAAGACCATCCCTGGATCCTCCAGATGCCGCCGACGCGCTACCTTATGAGCTGGTTGTTTGCACGCGACGAATGATGAGCGGCTTCGCCCACCAGCTCAGCGCGCTGAGGAGCAGCGTCACGAGGTAGGAACACACCAAAAACAGTAACGTCGCCGTCAATCCCACCGCCGGGTCAATGCCGTGTTGGGCGAGCATCCCGATGACTGCGGCGTCCTTCGACCCAAACCCCACCACCGAAATCGGGATGAGCCGGGCCACGATGCGACTGAACGAGACGACCTTACCAACGAGGAGCAGCGAAAGATGAATGCCCAGGGCCCGCAAGATCGCATCGAGCTGGACCCACAGGACCATGAAGGCCAGTGCCGCCATCCCCAACGACACCGGGAGCCGCCACGAAAGGAGGTGGCGCATCCCTGACCAAAACTCGGTCATGTCCACCTGCCAGGGCGAGAGCTTCTCCCACTTCCGAGTGAGTCGGCGCAAGGACACCACCCACAACCCAATCCCACAGGCTAACACCACGAAGATCACGACGCTCATGAACACGACCCACTGGACCCCTTGGATGAAGGGAAACTTGACGAGCAGCTGCAAGCCCCATAAGCCAAACCCCACAATCACGATCCAGTTCAGGAGTTTCTTCATGACGACGCTCGATAACGCATAGCCGATAGTGATTCCCGTGTCGACCGAAATGTACCCGGCCGCGAGAAACTCCCCCACATGTCCCGGGGTCACCAGACCGAGGTATTGGCTCGCCAGGTAGACCAGCACCGTCTTGGGATAGGGATAGCGGATGCGTTGGATCGACAACAGCCACTGCCACACGAAGGCATCCAGCAACAGCTGCCCAATGGTCAGCAGCATGCAGAATCCCAGCCAGCGCAAGTCTATGTGAGAGAGCTGAACCGCCTGAGCGCTCGGGAGGCGCAATAACAGGATGATAAACGCCGCAATGCCAAGGAATCGCAGCCACCAGACAAGTGAACTACGGACTGGCTTGCGATACTGAAACGTACTGGGGAGTGGAGACGGTGTCAGGGCCACGGGGGAATCGAGTCGGTGTACGTCACCTAGAATGGCATGCCAAACGTCACGTGGAAACGAGCGGTTGAATCATCCCCCTCATGATCCAAGCTGAACCCATAATCAGCCCGGAGGATGCCGTGGAGTTTCCAGAAATGCACGACGTACTGCTCTGTCGAAAAGTTGCTGATTTGGCCACGGGTGACGCGGTGACGAGTCCCCTGCGCAGCCCGCAGAACCAGCGCGATAGTCGCTGGGCGAGGACGGCGCAGGGTGGCGCCGCGGCAGGCCCCGTGGCCCCAGCGGCTCACACGGGGGGCTTTCGACAGAGCACACGACGTACCGAATACCTCCGCCGATCCCATAGCCAAAGTCGCCAATGTGGAGCCCCACCCCGCCGTGGCGGGGTGGCACCCACAATCACGCCCCGTGTGGGGCGACATCCCGCCCACCCGCTCGCTGAAGCGAACCTGACGGGCCCACGGCCAGAGGCCGTGGCCCGATGGCGGGGTCGGAAAAGCGCCGGAAGGCTCTTCCCGCATCGAAGAAGACCGCCGCTGAAAGCTGCCGATTAAAGAGCTTCGTGAGAATCGGCACACGCGCCTCGAGGTTATTCACCAACTGAATCTCTCCACCCACAAATTGATTCTCCAGCCCTCGGGGTGTGAGCCAGCGGTTGCGATGACCCCGGACGGTGTTCGTCCCGCCCACAAAATACCGCTCGAAAAATGGCACGTCGTCGGTGTCCCCGAAATTCTCCACCCAACCGAGGTTGACGTGTTCAACGAACGTGACGTCTCCAAAGAAGGCGTTGGGTTCGGCATGATGAAACGGCGTGGTATAGACGCTCATATCGGTCTCGAGCCGGCCGAAATCGTAGTCCCCACCTAACGCCTCGATGGCCAGCTCCCCGTTGAGCCTCACCCGCACGCCTTGAGTCGGATAGAGGGAATCATCCCGGCTGTCATGCTGCAAGACGGCTCCAAGCGCGGCCACCTCGCTGTGCCCTGCCACGGTTCGAAACGCAGGATCGACGTTCGAACCCGTATTAAACACCTTGTACCGATCCAAGCGATATTTCGCCAGCAGACTGGTGGTCTCGTTAAACTCCCACCCAAACCCCACTTCTCCGCCCCATCGGCGCAGGTCATAGGCAAGACGCCTCTCCTGGTCAAACCGCCCTTCCGTGGCGAGAAACCACGGGGTGTTCAATAACTGGTGCACTTGGACACCACCCCGCAAGCGGATGGCATCCCCGCCAAGCGTTCCTGATCCCCGGAGTCTCACCCGGCCGACTTTCTGCTCAATGGCGGCAACTTCAGAAATTCGCTCGGTGGTCTGCTCCGTAGCTCCAACGGTCCTGGAACTGATGAGGAATAGCACAAGCCCCATCAACCAGAATCGCCGAGGAGGAACGCTGGGTCTAGGAAGGGGTTGAACACAAGAACACGGCGACATCCGTGATGATGTCGCCGTGTCGCTCATCCGACTGATTGCTGCTGGTCGGTTATGGGGTTGTGGTACCGGGATGCTTCTTACCAGGATGTTCTTTGGTTTCTCCTGCCGGTGCAACGGGAGTGGCCTCAGGTAACGAGGTGGGTGCCGGTGCCGTCGCTGCTGGCGCTACTTCAGGTGTGGCTTCAGCTGGAGCCGTCACGGTAGGAACTGCAGTCTCTGCTGGCGCCGCCGGAGCAACAGGGGTTATGGCTGTCGCAGCAGGGGTTGCTGCGGCTGTTGCGGCGGGTGCGCTCACGGTCACCTTCACCGCATGGCGCTTGGCCGTGTTGATGTCGAAGTTGTATTCGACCTCAACAGCCGCCCCACTTTTCAGATCCGCGACGGCGAGCGTTTGATCGCCCTGCGCGATCTTGGTGTCCTGCGAGAGATAGATCGGCGTCTCAAACCCGTAGCGATCTTTGACCTTGAGGAGTGTCGCAGCCGGGTCGTTCGTATCAACTGAAACGACCTCGCCTTTAATCAACAAGGTGGGCAAGGTCCTCGGAGCCTCTTGCTGCTTGGCTTCTTGGGCAAACGCCGCTGGGGCAACCGAAGCACCCGCCAACGCGACTGCGACGGCCAACCACATTCCTGTCTTCTTCATTCCCATCTCACCTCCTTCAATGAGCCCCGCCATTTATTCCGCCCTCTTAGCTGTCAGCAGCTAAAGGGCGGGGCGAATTTCCGCCAGAGGCGGATCCGCCTTTGGCGGAGAACCCCACACCCAGCAGCGAAGCCGCCCAGCTTCGGTACAGCAGAATGGTCTTTTGTATTTCGGTCGTCTGATACATCAGCGCTGGTCTGGACTGCTGGGTGTGGGGTCACATTCCACCAGACAACTTACGTCGCTCCGCTCCGTAAGTTGTGGTTTCATGTGACCTCCAAGTTGTGGCCGTTATAGAGCGGTAGTATAGTCAGCCCACCTCGTGCTGTCAAGCCGTGGGAGCCGAAGACGCGTGCTCACACGTCTCCAAGAACTTGCGAATCCCCCGGAGCAAGACCACGCGCTCGACCCACAAGACAAGACCCCCAGGGACCGAGAAGGCAGGTTTCAACCACGTGGCAAGGTCCACACGGGTTTTGGTCCCTTCCTGCTGCATCAGGCACACCCCCCGGTATTCACCTACCTCTGGATTGAGCAGACGAAACCGCACCGCTTTCGGCGGATCCTGCTCAACCTCGAAGGTGAGTTGGAGCGTTTTCCACAAGACCTGCACGTCAATCTGGATCACCTGCCGCGTGGGGGTGCGTTCAAGCCATCGCACCCGCTCAACCCCAGGGGTCATCGTCCCCAAGTCCGTATAGTCGGTTGCCAACGCCCACGTTCGTTGGAGATCAGCTGCCGCCACGAAACTCGCCCCGGCAAAAATGCCTTCCCCGGCCTTGGCCTTCTGCCGCCAGCGAACCGCATACTTGCCCACCTCATACTCATGAACCCATTGCTTTGGCCAGGGCTGTTCTAGGAACGCGGTCTCGATGGACCCCGCGGACACGGACGTCGCGCTCAGGACAAGACCGATGATGATGACAAGGCCTGCGACGACTTTCGCGAGGCGTCGGTTCGACTGTTGAAGCCCAAACTCGTATTTCGAGACGTGCAAGGGGCGAAGGGACGCCCCAAAGCGACCTCGCAAGGCCGTCAGGACGCGGGCGAACACCGCTGTTGAGGCATTCACATTCTCCACTTCGACCTCCAAACGTTTTGCGCGAATACGCTGACCCGCACGAACTGCCACACGATCCACATCCACCTCAACGCGCTCGGCGTTGTGGGCGAGCAGGAGTCGAGACCGATCCGTCAAGACGGTACAGACCCTCGTCATGGGATGGGCGCCCACGATGGCTTGAGCGCGGCGGAGCGGTTCGATGCCCAGTTGGCGGCTGAAGACGTCGCGCAACTGCGTCGGGCGAATCGACGTGGAGACTTCAAGGCGCTCGGCGATTCCGTTGCGGGATCCCAGGGATTGCTTGAAGATGACCTCGACACGATGGCCGATCTCACGAACCTTCAAGATGGCTCGCCGCCTGGTCAAACGAAGGTCCTTGGTGTCAAAATAGGTGTTGCGCTGGCGTTCCCGCCGGCGGCTGACCACGCGAAACCCATTGAGAGACCGCAGGCGGGCAATCGTCTCGTGGATCGCCGCCTCCCGCACGAGGAATCGCGCTTCGCGTTCCACTGTGGTAGTCGAACGAGGAGGGATCATGGGAGGATCTCGATGAGTTTTCGACGACTCGCCAGTCCCCTGACAATCGTGACGGCTCGTTTCGGCACCCTGAAATAGTCGGCCAGCGTGTCCACGACGGTGGCGTTCGCTCTTCCGTCTTGCGCTGGCTCCGTCACGTCCACGATGAGCGTTCCATCCGTGGCCGTTTCCACCCCGTGCCGTCGTGCCCGAGGTCTGACACGGATCTCAAGTCGCATCATCGCCCCCCGCTCAATCGCGCACCACAGCCTTGGCTTCACCAAACCACCGACACAGATCGCACGCTTCCCCTGAGGCGGGCATCTGGTCGGCGTGGGCAATCGCCACGGCCCGTTTGAACAACTCAGGAATCCGCTCAGGTCTGGGGCTCACTGCCTTCATCGTCCCGCGGAACGGCAAGCGACCGCGAAACCCATCATCCTTCACCGCAAGAAAGAACGCCAAGAATGCGTTCGGCGCCGTCCGGTAGCCCAGTTGCCTAAGCAGAAAGGTGTAGACATCCATCTGCAATTGATAGGACGGGTAGATCGTGATCTCCGCCGCCCCGGATGATTTGTAATCCAATACCGCCATCGTGCCGTCGGGGAATTCCAGGAGGTCGTCGATCGCGCCGTACAAGGTGTGTCCTGTTGAAGGATCGGTCCATCGAAGCCCCTGACGATTGTTGCGCCAGACCTCAAGCTGCTTCAGATCACGAAAGAGTGTGGCGCCAATGCGAGACTCCGTGAGGAGCGGATGGGGCAATCCCTTGACTCGAAACTCATCGAATTCCGCTTTGAGCAGCATATCCATGGCGGTATTGAGCGCCAACGGAAAGCTCCCCGGCTGTTTCACGCCATAGCGCTTCAGGAGCCAGAAACACCTCGGGCACTGCGAAAACAACTCGAGCTGCCATCGAGACAAGGTCAGTTTCTGCCCAACTGGTTTTTGCTCAGTCATTGATCGAGGGGTGGAGGCGGGGATGACGGCGTGCCGCCGGTCGCCTGGCCTTCGGTGGCGGGGCCGCCATGCTTTTCCAGGATCCGTTGGAATAAATTCCCCAAGAGCTCTTCGGCCTTCGTCGCGACAAGCCGCGAGGCGACATACTGCACATCAGGAAGCACGACAATACGAGGCAAGGAACCTTGAATGACCACGGGCAGCTGAAGTCGACCGTGCGCATCCACAAGGTACTGGAGCTCATGGACGCTCTTGATGATCGCCGCGGATAACTCCGGACCAATCCACAGCATGGTGTCGCAGTTCAGTGTGCCATCAAGCCCCAGCCGCCCTGTGCCGCTCATCTGGACGGTGTCCGTCGCCACGTGAAACTCCTTGAAGGCGAGCCAACCGTTCTGGGCCGTCACGGAGAGCTCGATGGGTTGGAGGAACACCGTGTCCCGCGTGTTGAGTTTGGCTTGGTACGACTCGGGCAGACGGGCTTGGAGCATTTCCAGCAGTCCAGGAAGCACAGAGAGGCGTCGGAAGACCTCTTGCACGATGTTGACATTCGCGACCGAGCCGTCCTTGAGCAAGAGACGACCCTGCCCGGACAGCGTGTGGGCGATCTGAGGCCACGCCACGCCCTCGAATGCCCCCTGAAATGAAACGGACAAACGTCCGCGCAGTTGCGTCTCAGTTGGGCCACGACGAGGGAGCAGTGTTCCCAGCGCCACATGGTCGATGGTCGCCTGGAAGGTCGCCTGGGGCTGGGTCTCCAGATGGTCTGCCGAACCGGTGATCAGCACCGTCCCATTAGCCACGTTGGTAGAAAACCGCTTGAGGGTCAGACGACCAGCCTCAGCCGAGGCGTCCAGCGTCACGTTTTCAAGAGGGCTGGCGGCGTGCGCAAGAGGAATGCGTCCGCCTGTGAGATGAATCTGCGCCGTCAATCCAGCCAGGCCTTCCGGATCGAGCCGTAAGCGGTCAATCACCACGAGCAGATTTCCCGCCACCCCTTCTCTCAGCTCGAGAGACTCAAGTATTGGAAGTAGTCGGGAGAGATCTGCGGTCTTGAGATGATTCAAGTCCATCTCCAGTCGAACGGCTTCAAGGAAAGGTGGTTGGGTGTTGGCGGGTGGATGGACGCGGCCGCTCAGTGAAAGATTCTGTCTGTCACTCAACAGGGCGGCGCGAACCCGCACATCGATTGGGCGGGTCATCGAGAGATGGGTCAACGTGGCATCGAGGGCTTGGATGTCGAGGTCGAGTGGCGGGGAGGCCATGGCATCAGTCCAGTGGAGGAGCCCATCATGGACGCGAAGGGAATCCACGTTGAACGAGACAGGCTCGGTGCCCACGGTCGCCGTCTTTCCAGAGGCCGAGACAGGAGCTGCAATCGCTCCCAGGCCAAGGAGATTGATCTGGCCTTGGGCATCACGCCTGAGGCGAAGACGGGGATGGTCAAGGAGCAGCGAAGCGACCTGCACCTCCCTGCGGAGAAGCGGCAACAACCGGATCACCGCGCTGACCGTGTCGATGTGGATGGCTGGCTCGCCTTGAGCTGGGGCCTCTGGATAGATCGCCAGGTGCTTCAGTTCAAGTGCGAGCCCTCCGCGCCAGCGTAACGCCAGACGGTCAAGCCGAATCGGCTTACCGAGTGCGGCCTCAACCTTGCTCACCAGCATCGGTCGATAGCGATCCGCGTCGAAGGTCGCGAGGAAGACTGCAAGCCCCGCGACGATGAGACCAAGCGCGAGGCAGGTGACGAGGAAGACTCTTTTTATGTTCATGGCATGCGCGGGCTTCAGGGGAAATACACGACGGGCACGTTCAGTCCTGCTGGCATGTTGGGCGGAAGCCGCCGACCATCCCTCGGCTCACCCCACAGAGAGAAGGCAATGCCTGGCGTGTGGAGCCCCACCCCGCCGTGGCGGGGTGGCACCCACAATCACGCCCCGTGTGGGGCGACATCCCGCCCACGCGCTCGATCAGGCCACGCGGGCCCACGGTCGAAGGCCGTGGCCCGATGGCGGGGTCGATTGCTGACCCACTGCGCACGGTGGCCCAAAGGGCATGGCCAACACCTTGCCGAACCTCACATCATCCGGCTGCTGATACTCAGGAAGTCCAAGGACCAGTGTGCGCTGATCGGTGACCATCCAATAGGTGCCAAAGAGCCGGTCCCACCAGGAAAAGATCGTCGAGTAGTTCGAGTTGGTATGCTCAGGAACTTGCGAATGATGCACCCGGTGCATCGCTGGAGTCACGAAGATGACTCGCAGGCGCGCATCAAGCCGCTCAGGGAACTGGAGGTTGGCATGCTCGAGTTGGTTGAAGAACCCAAAGATGATCTCAAAGATGATCACCGCTGGCAGGATCGGGCCCCAGAGCGCAATGACCCCAAGGCGAAAGAGGGCGGAGAGCGTCATCTCCAGCAGATGGAATCGCCCCGATGTGGTGACGTCCACGGCCTGGTCGCTGTGATGGACGCGATGCATCCGCCACATGACCGGCACCCCGTGGTAGGCTCGATGCCAGAAATACGTCACCCCGTCAAGGAACAGGATCGTGAGGAGGACATTCCACCAGGCTTCGATGCCCCACCGATGCAACAGACCGAATCGGCGCAGCTCCAGCGTATGATAGGTACTGACCAACATCCCACCCAACAGCAGACTCAAGAGGAACGCGTTGGATCCAGTGATAAAGAGGTTGATCGCGTAGCGTTGCAGGCGGCCTCCGACGCCTTGCCGAAATGGCCACAGGTGCTCCGCCAGGAAGAGAAGCAGGAAGACCCCTACCCCAATGAATCCACGTTCAACGGTCAGGAGTGGAACCATCACAGCGCTCGATGGGATCGGAATCGCTTACGGTTTCCCTGCGGAATTTCCCTCTCCTGCGGTCTTGGCCGAAGCCAGGAATCCTTTGAGGAGGTTCTCAAAGTCAAATTTCCGTTCGGTGAAGGAACCTGCAAAGGTCTTCACGATCGTGCCCTTCTCATCAATCAGATAGTAGGCGGGAATGCCCTGGACCTCATACAGGTCTGGAAGCGCCGCGTTAGACCCCGATGGGTCGTAGGCGGCAATCACGGGATACCCAACCCCTTGATCGCGAATGAACGACCGGAGTTTCTGCACATCTTGATCGGTGCTCACCGTAACTAACTGGAGACCCTGATCACGGTACCGAGCGAAGAGGTCCTTCATGAGGGAGACGTCGTTCCGACAGTGCGGACACCACGTCGCCCAAAACTTCAGGAGGGTGACGCGGCTGCGGGATCCTGTGAGCGTCTGGGTCTTTCCCTCGAGATCGGTCGCGGTAAACAGAGGTGCTGCAAATCCTTCCCCAATCGGGTCAGGGAGGGGTTGGCCATTGATCATCACCACATCACCTCGAGAGAGTCTCACAATCACATCGTTGCTATCCTTGCCGATGACCTTAGCGGAAAGTTTCGTCCCATCCTTTAACCTGATCTCATCCGCCTGAGCCTCGAGGGCTCCCCCCAACCCCACAAACAGACAAAAGCCGACCACCCACCCTGTATGTCGCATTGGTTCCTCCTCGAAAATTGTTGACGGCTTTAGGTTTTCACTCTCAACGTTCCGCTTTAGCCTGTCGACTCACCGCTTGGCTCAAGGAGCGAATGGCTGCCCCGCCTGGATTCCCCGGACCGCCTTGTTGATCCAGCGTCGGGTCGAGCGAACCGTCACTCGAAAACCCTGTAAGGTCGATAAGGATAAGGCGTGGAATAGTGTATCTCACCTTACACTTTATACATTCCACTTTCCACTACGCATAGTCCTTTCGAGGAGAAAAGCTGCCCTGCCTGGATTCGAACCAGGATACCCAGATCCAGAGTCTGGTGTGCTACCATTACACCACAGGGCAGTCAGGCGACTGTCTTTTGTGATTGCCAAGAAACACCCAACCTGCCGAGATCCTCCGCCGACTGCTTATCCGCCGGGCGGATCCGCCACTCTTTTTGGCGGAAGAGTCTCGTGGCCTACCATTAGCCGACAGGGCAGCGACGAACGGTTCACTGCCAAATATTCTATCACACCATCGAGGGGAACAAGGAACGCAGGTGGCGGACCAGCCGCTGGCAGTCGTGGTCTTCGAGCCAGCGAAATCGCACGCCGACGTCATACTGCGTGCTTCCAATACGGCTAATCTCCCGAATCCACACCACTTCGCCCGTCGCATGGAAGCTCGCATCGTGGAAGGGTAGTGCCAGGGTCAAGGCCAGTTCCTGGCCGACCTGAAGCGGCACTGGCGTAGGAAAACGCAAGCCCGTTTCACTGATGTCAGACGTGAAGCTCCGCTCGGTTTTCCACGTCGTCGGATTGGGAAATTCGACCAGCACGGGCGTTTTGATGCGGACAAACTGACGGCGCTCCTGCATTCTTAGACCCTCATTCTCAACGAAATCACCAAGCACCAAATCCTCCGCCCTCTCGTTTAAGGCGAGGGGCGGATCCGCCTCTGGCGGACAATCACCAAACAATCACCACGCATCAATCACCAATAACCAAAACGGCCCTTGCAATCCAGGGGAGTTTGGCGATTCGGTCATTGGTGCTTGGCGCTTGTTTGTCCGCCATACGGCATGGCGGATCCGCCAATCGGTGTGGCGGAGAACTTGGAATTTGGTGATTGGTTATTCACTTGGCAAGCTGGGTGGCCGCATCGTCCAAGCGGCGGATGACGGTGGCTTGGCCCAAGATCGACATGACCTCAAAGAGCGGTGGGCTCACGGATCGTCCGGTCACCGCCACGCGAGCCGGGTGGATCAAGTCTTTCGCCTGGAGCTTGCGCTCGGCGATCAGGGCTCGGGTGATCTGTTCGATCGCTTCGGTTTCAAACGAGGACAGTCTCACGAGCCGTTCCTTGAGCGTCAGGAGATTGGTCGACACGTCGTCTCGCCGAAGAAATTGCTCCACCGCCTCCGGCTGATAGGCGAGCGGCTCGATGAAAAAGAAGCTGTGCTCTTCTTCCAGCTCTTCGAGCACCTTTAAGCGATCCTGCAACAGCCGGGCGATTCGCGAGAGCCACGCGCGATCCACCGGCTCGGAGAGCCACCCCTTCGCGATGAGCCGCTGCGCGAACAGCTCCGTCAGGCGCTCAAGCGAGGCGCGCTTGATGTACTGCCCGTTCAGCCAATCGAGTTTCTGCTGATCAAACTGGGCCGCGGTCTTTCGCACGCGCACGAGGTCAAACAGCTGCACGAGCTCATCAGGAGGCACCAGTTCCCGATCGCCTCCCGGCGACCATCCAAGCAAAGCGAGGTAGTTCACAAACGCCTCGGGCAGATACCCCACCGCGCGATACGAGGACACGGCGGTCGCACCCTCTCGCTTGGAGAGCCGCGCGCGATCGGCCCCGACAATGAGCGGGATGTGCGCAAACTGCGGCGGCTTGAGCCCCAGGGCCTCGTAGAGGACGACCTGCTTCGGGGTATTGGCGATGTGGTCATCACCTCGAATCACGTGGGTGATCTGCATCGCCGCATCATCCACGACACACGCGAAATTGTAGGTTGGCCGCCCGTCGGACTTGATCAGAACCAGTTGCTCAAAGAGGGACGTGTCGACGGTGATGTCCCCATGAATGAGGTCAGTAAACCGGACGGCTTTCGGTGGGACCGAGAAGACCACCGCCCCCTCCTGCCTGGTCGCCTGGCCGGCATCAAGCAGGTGCTGGACAGACCGATCATAGAGCTCGGTGCGTTGGCTTTGAAAGTACGGCCCCTCGTCTGGGGCGATGCCTAGATACGCCAGGCTCTCGAGGATGTCCTTGAGAAAGGCGGGATCCGAGCGTTTCTGATCAGTGTCCTCGATCCGCAGGATCAAGGTCCCGTGGTGATGCTTGGCAAACAGCCAATTGAACAAGGCGGTGCGGGCTGAGCCGACGTGGAGTGTGCCCGTCGGACTGGGGGCAAACCGGACACGAACGCTCATCCAGAGGGATCACTTAAGAGTCGCAGCTCCTCCGTGGGGATCTTGTTCAGGGTGTGGAACCACGTGGTGATCCGACGGGTGAGGCTCTCGACATCGAGCTGGCACAATGTCAGCAGTTCGTGGCGCTTGCCATGTTCGACGAATTGATCCGGGAGTCCGATGCGGTGCAGCGGAACCGTCGAGAGCCCAAGCGCTTCGAGGGTTTCAGAGATGGCGCTGCCAAAGCCCCCGGCCAGTTGAGCCTCTTCGAGCGTGACGAGGGCGCCAACATGGGTGGCCAGCTGGCGCACGAGTGTGGCATCGAGCGGCTTGACAAACCGCGCGTTGACCACGGTCGCGTTGATCCCCTCCTGATGCAGCGTGGTCGCGGCTTCAAGCGCCGGATACACCAAGCTCCCCAGCGCCAGGATGGCCAGATCCTCACCTTGGCGAAGCACTTCAGCCTTGCCCAGCGCAATCCGGGTCCCCTTGCCCAGCGGCTCGCCGCACACAATGCCGCCGCGGGCGTAGCGAATCGCGACCGGTCCTGCTGAGACATTTAATGCCCAGCGCAGCATCGCTTGCAACTCCTCAGGATCCTTGGGTGAGAGCGCGGTCAGGTTTGGAAACGCCCGCAAGTACGCCAGGTCAAAGACCCCGTGGTGCGTCGGGCCATCCTCACCGACCAATCCCGCGCGGTCGATGGCGAGCACGACCGGGAGTTTCTGCAAACACAGCTCATGCATAATCTGATCGTAGGCGCGCTGCAGAAAGGTTGAGTAAATGGCCACGACGGGCCGAAGCCCTGCGCGGGCCAGTCCGGCCGCCAAGCCGAGCGCATGCTGCTCAGCCATCCCGACGTCAAAGTACCGCTGCGGGAACTGTTGCCCGAAGGCGGAAAGACCCGTGCCCTCCGGCATCGCGGCGGTGATGCCCACAATCCGTCGATCCTGACGGGCCAGCTCCACGAGCGCCTCGCTGAACGCCTCCGTGAAGGTGGCAGGCACGTTCGCGCCGTTCGCTCGATTGCGCTTGCCACTTTCCACTTTCCCTGCCTGCCATGAGTGCAGCGGGGCAGGCAGGCACTTTCCACTTTCCACTTTGATTGGCTGGCCCGTGTCGACGTCGAACGGCTCCGTTTTATGGAACCGCTCGGGATCGCGCTCAGCGGGTTTGTAGCCTTTGCCCTTGACCGTGAGGATGTGGAGGAGGATGGGGCCGTTGAGCCGCTTCACGTTCTTTAAGGTGGTGATCAGCTCAGGCAGATTGTGCCCGTCGATCGGTCCGACATAGCGCAGGCCCAGTTCTTCAAACAACAATCCAGGCACCAGAAGCCCTTTCAACGACTCTTCAGCCTTGCGACCCAACCGCACCAACCGGGCTCCTTTGGGCAGTCGCGCCACTAACTCTTCCACGTCTTCTCGAATCCGGTTATAGAGGGGGTTGGTGATGATCCGGTTCAAATAGCGGCTCAAGCCTCCGATGGGTGGGGCAATGGACATTTTGTTATCGTTCAAGATGACAAGCAGATTGGGTTTCACATGGCCGATGTGATTCAACGCCTCAAGGGCCATCCCCTCCCCAAGACTCGCATCCCCGATAATCGCGACCACCCGGTGCTGCCCTTGCGTCTGATCGCGGGCAACCGCAAGTCCCATGGCGGTGGACAGACAGGTTCCGCCATGACCCGTGGTGAACAGATCATAGGGACTTTCGTGTTGGTTGTTGAACCCTGAGAGTCCTCCCAATTGTTTCAGTGTCTTGATCCGCTCGCGGCGCCCGGTGAGCAACTTGTGCGCGTAGGCTTGATAGCCCATATCCCACACCAGTTGATCGCGCGGGGCCTCAAAGACATAGTGGAGCGCAAGACACAGCTCCACCGCGCCCAGGCTTGAGGCAAGATGCCCTCCCAATGCGGCGATTGTCTCCACAAGTTCCTTGCGAATGTCCTCCGCCAGCTGCGGCAGCTGACGAACCGGAAGACGTTTTACATCGTCGGGGCTGTCAATCGTATCCAAGAGACGCATGAGGGGTGTGTAATGTTTCAAGTGTAATGTGTAATGCAAAATCCCTGTTGACAAGGCTTGATGCCTCGTTGATGAGCATGTGACTCTTTTTTTAAATCATAAGCCATTGTGACTCTCTCTCTCACATTACACGTTACACATTTCACATTACACAGTTGTTAGCTCCTCGCCAGCCACTCGGCCAGTTCACGCAGAATCCACGCGGGCTTTCCCAATGGATCGAGGGTACGCGTGGCGTCCTCGATGAGCCGCGTAGCTTTTCGCGAAACCGCCTCATCCCCCACGGCACGCACGAGGCCGTCCTGATCGTGGAGGTCATCCTTGAGTTGAAACGCGAGGCCCACTGACGCCCCATAGCGTTTGAGTCGTGCAAGCGCGCTTGCGGAGGCATGCCCCACCAGTCCTCCGGCCACCACGCTCGCCGTCATTAAGGCGGCGGTCTTGCGTGTGGCAATGTCCTCAAGTGAAGAGGGTGTGGTTGGCGGGTTGGCGGGTTGGCGGGTTGGCGGGTTGATTCGTTTCCCGGCGAACGGGCGAACGGGCGAACGGGCGAACGGGCTCACCGAAAGGTCCAAGACCTGTCCCCCAATCAAGCCGGTGGTCCCGCTCGCTTGAGCGATGGTGCGAAGAATCGCCAAGGCGTGTGGAATCCGTTCGGAACTCAACAGTTCAAAGGCTTTGGTCAGGAGCGCATCGCCGGTCAGAATTGCCAGCGATTCGCCAAACCGGCGATGACAGGACGGTCGGCCCCGCCGTTCATCGGCATTGTCCATCGCGGGCAAATCATCATGGACGAGCGAGTAGGTATGAATCAGCTCGATCGCGCAGGCCACCGGCAAGGCCTTGCGTACGTCCCCACCGACGGCCAGACATCCCCCGAGACACAGCAGCGGTCGAAAGCGCTTGCCCCCGGAAAACACGCAATAGCGCATCGCCTCCTGCAAGACCCCTGGGGCGCCGTCGAAGGGCTCAAGCACCTGGGTGAGCCGCTGATCAATCTGACGAACCAGCGGAATGAGGGTGTTACGCTGGAGGAGTGTCGTCGTGCTCATCGTCATCTAAGGGAACGGCCGTCAGCTCGCCCCCGTGTTTCTTGATCAACAGCTCCACCTTCTTTTTATCGTTGCGCAGTTTTTTCTGGAGAAAATCGGCAAGCGGCAACGCCTCTTCGAACTTTTTAATCTTGGCATCCAAGTCTGTCTCGCGCTCCAGATCGTTCACCAACTTCTCCAGGCGCTTGAACGTCTCCTCATACTTCATGTCGCTTTTCTGCCCCATCGCGTCCACTCCTCACTGGGTGGTCTGCGTGACCGTGCTCACCACGCCTCCATGCGCCAAGCGCGTCTCCAGTGCATCGCCCGCCTGGAGCGTCCGGGCGTCGGTCACCACGCGCCGTGCCGGTAATGTGAAGGTCACGCTGTAGCCTCGCGCCAAGACCGCGAGAGGACTTAAGGCGTGCAGACGGCCAGCAAGCCCCTGGAGCTGACGATCCGCCTGTTCGAGGACGTGGCGGGTCACCTGGAACAACTGCGCTTTCAGTTGTCTCGCCCGTTCAAGAGAAACCTCCACCTGGCGCAGAGGATGAAGCAGCCGCAACCGCTCACAGAGGGATGAAAGCCCTTGCTCCTGGTCATCAACAGAGGCTCGCATGGTTTCGATGAGGCGATCGACGACCTCATCAAGCGCGGCGAGACACCGTTCCTGGCCTTCGATGAGCAGTTGGGCGGCGTGCGTCGGGGTAGAGGCCCGGACATCCGCCACATAATCGGACATGGCCCAGTAATCCTCGTGCCCGACGGCAGAGAGCACGGGAATCTCCGAGGCGAAGATCATCCGAGCGACCACTTCCTCATTGAACGCCCAGAGATCTTCAAGGCTGCCCCCTCCGCGGCCCACAATCAACACGTCCGCGAGCCGGTTTCGATTCGCCAGCCGGATCGCTTCCGCGATCTCCTCGGCCGCGCCTTCGCCTTGCACCTTGACTGGGAAGATCATCAGGTGAAAGCGCCCGCGCAACCTGGCCAGCAGATCGTGAATCGCTGAGCCCGTCGTGGAGGTCACAATCCCCACCCGCTCGGGCAGCATCGGGATGGGGCGCTTGCGGGCCTCGTCGAACAAGCCTTCCGCCGCGAGCCGCTTTTTGAGTTGCTCAAAGGCGAGCTGGAGCGCTCCAATGCCCTTGGGTTGCACCTGCAGAACGCGCAACTGGTACTGTCCCTTGGCCTCATACGTGGTGATCTCGCCAAGACAGAGGACCTTCATCCCGTCCTCAAGCCTGAACTTCAGGGATTGGTTGGCGTTGCGGAAGAACGCGCACGGCAGGAGGAGTCGCTGTCCGCGACGGTCCGTGGCGCGCTCATC
This sequence comes from uncultured Planctomycetales bacterium, assembly GCA_964373175.1. Taxonomy (GTDB): domain Bacteria; phylum Omnitrophota; class Gorgyraeia; order Aquiviventales; family Aquiviventaceae; genus CAYJTP01. The sequence goes on along the minus strand of CAYJTP010000008.1, from coordinate 15,391 downwards.
GACGAGATCAAAGTACAGATGTCCTGAACTGGGATGACTGCAGTTGGACAGTTCCCCCTCCACCCAGATGGCCGAGGGGAACTGCTGGTCAATCAAGGCCCGGATGCGCGAGACGACCTCAGCGACGGTGAAGGCCTTTGGAGGTGCTGACAGTTGCGGCGGGTCACTCGCCAGCGGCATCACGCACAGTGCCTTGAAGGACTCTGGTCAGGCGTTCCACGGAAGTCGCTTTCCCCGTGTTCACATCGATCTCCACCAGGAGGCCCCGGAGCTGGACATTGCCCTCGGCGACTTCGGATTTGGTTGGGAGGCCGGAGAGAAACCGCTCCAGGATCTGGTCCGTCCTGCGGCCAATCACCGAATCATACGGCCCGGTCATCCCGACATCGGTGAGGAAGGCCGTGCCGTTGGGGAGGATGCGCTCATCCGCGGTGGGGATATGCGTGTGGGTCCCGAACACGCAGGACACTTTCCCGTCGAGAAACCAGCCCATCGCGACTTTTTCGCTCGTCGCCTCGGCATGCATGTCCACGATGATGACTGAGCTGATTAGACGCAGGCGCTCCAGTTCCCGGGTCGCGGTGCGAAACGGACAATCCACCGGCTCCATGAAGACGCGTCCCTGGAGATTGAGAATCCCGACCTTCTGCCCGGCGAGGGTCTCGATGACCGTGGCGCCGGTCCCCGGGGCCCCGTCCGGATAGTTGGCGGGCCGAACCACCCGGTGGTCCAGCTTGAGCAATTCGTAGGCTTCTTTCTTCCTCCAGACGTGGTTCCCGGAGGTCAAGACGTCGATGCCCGCTCGAAAGAGCGCGTCGGCAATCGGTGAGGTAATCCCCGCGCCTCCGGCAGCATTTTCACAGTTTGCCACGACCAAGTCAATGCCCAGTGCCTCGCGCAAGGCGACGACCCATCGTTCCACCACGGCGCGCCCTGGCCGGCCGACAATGTCCCCAATCAACAGTGCCTTCATCGTCATTCAAATGTCAGAGGACAGATGACAGAAGACAGATTGATGAAAGACAGTCCGGCATCTGACTTCTGTTTTCTGACGTCTGACTTCTGACGGTTACCGGGCATACTCAACGGCACGGGTTTCTCGCAGCACGGTGATCTTGATCTGACCCGGGAATTCGATGGAGCTTTCGACCTTCTTCTTGATCTCTCGGGAGAGCGCAATCGCCTCAAGATCCGTGATCTGATCCGGCTGGACGATGACCCGGACCTCCCGACCTGCCTGGATCGCGTAGGCCTTCGCCACCCCCTTGAAGGAATCGCAGATCGCCTCCAGGGCCTGCAACCGCTTGACATAGGCTTCCAGCGTATCGCCCCGAGCGCCTGGACGGGAGCCGCTCATCGAGTCCGCGACCAGCGTCAGCACCGCATAGAGGTTGGCGGCCGGGACGTCCTCATGGTGGGCTTCGATCGAATGGACGACCTCCGGCGGTTCACCGTAGCGCTTCGCCAACTCCGCCCCAATCAACGCATGCGGGCCTTCGATCTCATGACTGACCGCCTTGCCGATATCGTGCAACAGCACGCAGCGCTTCGCCAAGCGTGCATCGAGCCCGAATTCCGACGCCAGCATCCCCGCCAGATGCGCGGCCTCTTTGAGATGCAGCAAGACATTCTGGCCGTAGCTGGTTCGATACCGCAGCCGCCCCAAGAGCTTGACGAGCTCCGGGTGCATCCCGTGGATGCCCAGCTCATTGACGGCCTTGTCGCCCTCTTGGGAAACCGCCTGGTCAAACTCGCGCTTGACCCGCTCGACGACCTCCTCGATGCGAGCCGGATGGATGCGCCCATCCGCCATGAGGCGTTCCAAGGAGAGCTTGGCGATCTCTCGTCGCATGAGATCGAAGGACGACAACGTCACGACGTCCGGCGTGTCATCGACGATCAGATCCACCCCGCTCGCTTGTTCAAAGGCGCGGATGTTGCGCCCCTCGCGGCCGATGATCCGGCCTTTCATCTCCTCATTGGGCAGCTGCACGACCGACGTGGTCGATTCCACCGTAAACTCGGCGGCGCATCGTCGCATCGTCTCAATGAGGATCTGCTTGGCGACCGTCTGTGCTTCTTTCCTGGTCTCTTCCTCAACCCGTTTGATGACCATCCCGGATTCATCCCGGCATTCCTGCTCAATGCGCGAGAGCAGGAGTTGCTTGGCCTGTTCGGTCGTCAAGCCGGAGACGGACTTGAGCTTTTCCTTTTCCTCAGCAATGAGCTTCGTCAGCTCATCTTCCTTGGCCTTGAACGCCTGTTCCCGACCGGTCAGCTGCCGACCCCGCTCGTTGAGATCCTTCTCCTTGCGATCCAACAGATCGAGCTTGCGATCAATGAGCTCCTCGCGCTGGTGGAGACGCTTCTCGAGCTGTGTGAGGTCAGCCCGCCGATCCCGCGTCTTCTCCTCGAACTCTTGCCGCATGGTATGCAAGAGCTCTTTCGCGTCGATCTGGGCTTGCTTGCGCGTCGCCTCAGTGTCTCGGGTGGCGTCCTCGAGCAGCTGCTTCGCTTTGAGCTCAGCGCTCGCCAGCTGCTTGCGCGCCAGGAGGAGCCGGACCACAAACCCGGCTCCAAACGCAACCGCTCCAACCAGGATCACTAGTAGTGGCGTCATGGTTCCTCACCCCTTCGTTCGATGTCGCCTGGAGGGACGTGGTCTCATGGATCGTCCTCGACGACAAGGGTTCAGGTGTAACGCGTGTGCGCGCTTCGCACACCAAGAAGAGGAAGGCTAGGCGGAGAGCACCGTCTGGACGGTCTGGTCGTGCGAAGAGACGGGCAGGCGATCAAGCAGCTGAAACTCAAAGCACAGTCCGACGCTCGGAGTGGTGCGTGGCAGGCGGTTCAAGAATCGATCGAAGTAGCCTTGCCCATGACCAAGCCGATGACCCGCTCGGTCAAAGGCCACACCCGGGACCAGCACCAGATCAAGCGCCTCTGGTCGCACAGGCCGCATCGCCGTCGGGGTGGGCTCCCACACGCCAAACGCCCCTGGGGTAAGATCGCGCCCCAGGTCACGCACTTCGGAGAGCCGCAGGGTGCGCCCATGCACCAGTGGCACCACGACACGCTTGCCAGCTTCCAGCATCTGCTTCATCAACAACCACGTCTCAACTTCGTAGGAAAGCGACACATAACACAGCACCGTCTTCGCCTTCCGAAAGACCAAAAGGCGCCAGAGCTTCCGTCGAATCGCCTCACTCTTCCGACGTCGATCCTCCTCCTTCTGGGTTTTCAACCGATGGAACAACCGAATCCGTAATCGCCGTTTCTCCAGACGCCCTCGACGGGCGTTGACGCGCCCGCCTGCCCTGATGCGCTCGTGGCGGGCAGGTGCGCCGGCTCCTCCCGGCGCCTTCCGTGACACGCTCATTAGATATGAAAGACATACCGGTGATCCAAGGGTTCTCCGGACAGTTCGCGCACCTCATCGCAGAGGTCTTTCAGGGTCACCTGATCGAGCGACTTGGCCAAGCGCTCATGCACGCAGTGAAACACGGCGTGGGCAATCCGCTGGGCATGCCGCTGGACTTCTTTGACTTTGCCGTTCTTGCCGTTCTGCAGAACGCTCTGCCCATCGAGGATACGTACAATCTCCGCCACGGTAATCTGCTCAGGATCTTTCGCAAGCAGATACCCCCCTTTCGGCCCTCGGATGCTCGTGACCAGGCCCTGTTTCTTGAGCCGATGCAACAGCTGTTCGAGATACGCCACAGACAGGGCTTGCTTGCTGGCGATCACCGAGGCAGACAGCGGCCCTCGGCCCATGGCGAGACCCAGTTCCACGAGTGCCCGCATCCCATAGGTGGAGCGTGTTGACAGTTTCATTCACTGAAGACACACGTTACGGAGCCTAAGAGGGCGACGTAACTTGTTTGTCCGAATTTCCGCCAGAGGCGGATCCGCCTTTGGCGGAGAACCCAGCACCAATTTTCTGCAACGAGACGAACGCGACCGTTCTGTGTCCGTTCTGCACCTACGTTTCGTTATCTGTACTAGCATCAGTGGATGAAAATTAGTGCAGGGTCACATTTGACCTCAGACTTACGTTTCCGCCAAGCCTTGTGGCGGGCGCTTCGCTCCATAAAGTCTGGGTCTCATAGTAAGTATACGATACCCTACTAATCTTGTCAATTATCATTCGAAAAAAATCCGCATC
>CAYJTP010000008.1:0-11126 GCA_964373175.1 uncultured Planctomycetales bacterium | reverse complement strand
AAGTATACGATACCCTACTAATCTTGTCAATTATCATTCGAAAAAAATCCGCATCAGGAACCCAGGGTAAGCGACGCGCCTCCATCGATAATCAGGGTTTGCCCGGTGAGATGATCCGAACCGCGTGATGCGAGAAAGACCACAAGACCTGCCAGGTCCTTCGGCTCCCCAAACCGACGTAAGGGGATGTGGCGTTTGCGACGGGCGATCCATCGGCGATCCGCAAAGACATCCGCCGTCATCTCGGTTCGAAAGAGTCCCGGCGCGATCCCATTGACGCGGATCCCAGACGGACCCAACTCCACCGCCATGATCCGCGTCAAGTGCATCACGCCAGCCTTGGCTGATCCATAGGCGGCTCCGTCGGGATGCGCCAGAATCGCGGAGGTTGAACTGATGTTGATGATCTTTCCGTATCGGCTTCGCATCATCGAGGGTGCGACCGCTTGGCTGACGAGAAACACGCTCGTTAAGTCGGTGGCCAACACGCGCGACCATGCGGCGGGCGACAATCTGACGAACGGATCACCGTCCCACATCCCGGCGTTGTTGACGAGGATATCGAGGCGGCCGAATCGGTGAAGCGCCTGGCGAACCGCGTGACGGATCCGGCGGACATCCGTGACGTCGACGTGTTGAAGGAAGCTCGGACGTCCGGTAGCGCGAATGGTGCGTTCAACGAGCTTGAGGCGTGAACGCTGGCGAGCCCACAGCACAACGGAGGCGCCGGCCTGGGCAAGGGCGAGCGCCATGGCCGCACCTAATCCTCGGCTGGCGCCGGTGACTAGTGCCACACGCCCCGAGAGATCGTACCACGTGCTTGGGCTTGTGCGAGTCACAGACGACACAGCGGGGTTCGTCGTGGGATGGTTATCGAGCTTGTGTTGAGGCCACGGGGGACGTGCGCGCACGGCTTGGGCGGATGGGACGCTCCTCGAGGGCGCCAATGATCGTCCGCAGAAAGGCAGGAAGATCTTCAGGTTTTCGGGAAGTCACCAGATTCCCGTCGCGGACGACTTCCCGGTCCACGTATTTGGCCCCGGCGTTGATGAGATCGTCCTTGATCGCAAAGAAACAGGTGGCGGTCTTGCCTCGCAGGATCTCGGTGGAACACAGCACCCACCCAGCGTGGCAGATCGCCGCGATCAGCTTGCCCTGCTGGTGCATCTCCCGCACGAACTTGATGACCGCCGGGAAGCGGCGCAGGAGATCCGGGGCGTAGCCGCCCGGAATCACCACGCCATCAAACTGCGACGCCGAGACTTTCTCGACGGTCACATCGGCGAGGATGGGGTAGCCGTGTTTCGACTTATACTCTTTCTTGTTCGTCCCGACGACGAGTACCTCGGCACCTTCTTCCTTGAGGCGAAAGTAAGGGTACCAGACTTCTTGGTCTTGATAGAGATCCTCAACGAGAATGGCGATCCGCTTGCCTTCGAGCCCCATCCGTCGTCCCTCCTGTTGCACGCAAGATCACGTACCTGGTAGCTTACTGGATGGGCCGGCAGACGTCAACCCCGCGTAACGCATCAGCCGATGAGGATTGGTGAGGCTAATTGCTGGGACACCCGGTGGGAGGACACTCGCGCCAGAGCAGGATTTGGAGGTCTGCGTTGATGTTCAGGTTTTTGATCGCATTCATGTAGGTCGCATTGTACTGAACGGTCACGTTGCCGTTTAGCCGGGCGAGATCTCCTGCCCACACCCCTCCGTCGACATTCAAACCACCCCCCCCACCGTTGACGACAAAATCTCCCGTGGTGTAGATCACGCCAGCGACCTGTCCGTTGCCGTTGATGGTTGTATCTTCCTCGGCGTTAGGATTCGTGAGGACGTTGCCGACGACGACGAAGAACCCGCCGATCGTCCCGATATTCCCGTTGAGCACCAGGTCCGCGGTGATGTAGTTCACGTTCGGGACGCACGTTGAGGGGTCGTTGGGGTCAATCGGTGGGCTGTAACAAAAGCTGCCTGGAAAGGCGTCCTGGTGTTGCTGAATTTTCTTCAATCGGTCGGCGTCATAGACATTGCCCTGGCTTTGGGCAATTTGCTGGAGCTGTGCGAAACTCAAGCGCGGCAGGGGATACGCCTTGGGATCTTGGGTGATACACGGCGCGTTCTGGCACTGGACGTTCTGGGTGTTCTGAAGCGGCGTGGCGGTCCCGGTCAGCACGTTGCCCCAGACACTATACGCATTCCCTCTGAGATCCACGTTGCCCGCGCCATACAGGACGTTCCCATAGAAGTTCGATGGGATGTAGCGTTGCACCCAGGCCTCCACCAGTTTGGCACCTGGCATGAGGCCCGTCGCTGTACCTGTGCTTTGGATTTTCCGAATGACGCCGTCCTGCGTCACCGACGTGAGGTACGTGCCGGCGTTACTCACCTGGATCGGCCCAGTGCCCAGCCACGAGGACCAGTTATTGGAATAGGGGTCGCGCAACTTGGCAATGGCATCATCAATCCCGGCTTCGGCAAGCTGAAACGCATGGGAGAGGCTGTGGGACTGTTGGGCAGCACGCTGTTCGGTCATGCTATAGACGAGGGCGGCTGAGCCCACGGTCACCAGGATCGCCACCACGAGGTAGCAGAAGGTCACGATGGAGCCTTGGTTGGTAGAGCGGTGCACCGCACATCGATTCAGGAACCGCATCGTCATCATCTCCTTTACAGGTTTTGCCAGGACAACACCGAAACCCGATATGGGGCCCGCTGCGAACCCCCCGCCGCGAGCGCTTCGTCATAATGCAGCCGAGCGCGGCCTTTCAAATCCATCTGACGAGCGACCACCGCGCCAAAGAGCTCCGCTCGGCCGCCAATCTTGACCTTCGCGTTCGGGGCATAGAGCGCGGCATGGATGAGGGCTCGTCCCTTGACGTTCACCTTGTCGCGTCCCATGACGTGAATAGTGAGCTGTGTCGGATTCAGCCGATCAGACGCGACGGTGACGGGGCCACCGAGCACGCCTTCGTCCTCATCCCCATCATCCTCGTCCTCGTCATCCGCTTCACCTACCAAGGCCCGTCCACCGATCTTGACCTTTCGAGAGACATAGATCGTCACCGGCCCGCTGACCCTGATCTGGGAACCCCCTTCAGCCCGGAAGCTCGTGTACCAGTAGGTCCCGGCAGGCAGGACGAGTTCTTCGCCCGCACGAAGCTTGAGATCGCCCAGGTTGACGCTCCCGTCTGGCGGCTGGGGGGTCGGGAATTGGTACGTCTGCGAAGCGGCGAAGCGATTACCGGTAATCACCGCCGATCCTCCAACCCGAATGGCGCTATTCGGATCGCCCCCTCGACCAACACTGGCGTCGCCATTGATCACCGCGCGCCCACGGACATCCACGCTTGCAGCTGAAACGGCATTCGTGCCCACATCACCGTTTGAGCCCTTCGTCGCGGCATACGTCCCGAGGGAGGAGTTGAAGCTATCGGTCTGGACGTTGCCACGCACCTTCACTTTCTCGATTCCAAACAACCCCCATTGGAAGGGAGAGATCAGCGTCTTCTGGACGACCCCCTCGACCGATTGGCTAATCCCATGGAGCTGGCCGGTGCTCTGGATGCGGTATTGGTTCGAAGGGAAGCCGTTGGGTTGTGTGATCGTCGCGCTGTGTGTGCCTTGGCCGAGCGCGGTTAACGCGACGTTCGAGGTATCGCCAGCGTGCAGATGATCGATCGCTGCATCAAAGCCCGCTTCAGCCAGCTGGAACGCACCCGAGAGATCCAAGGAGCGCTGGGCAATGCGTTGCTCGGTGAAACTCCGGATGATCGCCGCTGATCCCAGACTGACCAGGACCGCAACGAGCAGATAGCACAAGACGAGCACGCTCCCACGTTGGTTGGCCATCAATAAAAAACACGAGCGCTCGAAAGAGAGTGCTCGTGTCCTGTGTGACGAACCGACACCGGCAACCCCGCTGCCCTAACAGCAGTGTCAAGTTGAAAGTTTCAAGTGAAAAGTTCGTACCCTTCAACTTTCCACTTTGAACTTTCCACTGCCCTTGGGACCGGTAGCTTTGCCCCTTCTCCGCCCTTTCGGGCTTCGAAGGGCCCTGCGAAGCTCACAGGGGAAACGCTGTAAGCGTAGCAGGGGTCCTCCCCTTTCGAAGAGTTTGCCTCTCCCCACCTCACGGTGGGGTCTTCTCGGTTGTTGATTCAAGTATACCTGACGTGAAAACCGTCTGCCAAGGGCGAACGGAAGCGTTAGGCGAGGACGATGAGGGCGAGCTTGGCGACAAACCACGCGACCAGTCCACAGACGGGAAAGGTCAGGATCCAGGCGGTCACAATGTCTCGGCTGACGCCCCAGCGCACGGCCGAGAAGCGACGCGTCGCCCCCACGCCCATGATCGCGGTATTGATCGTGTGCGTGGTGCTCAACGGGATTCCAAGCCGCGAGGCCAGCTCAATGGTGAGCGCCGCGCTGGTTTCAGCCGCGAAGCCATGGACGGGTTCCAGTTTCGTCAGCCGAAGGCCCATGGTCTTAACGATTTTCCACCCCCCGAATGCCGTGCCAAACCCCATCATGAGCGCGCAGAGGAAAATAACCCACAGCGGCACCTGAAAGGTGGGGAGCGCCCCACTCAATACGAGCACAAGCGTGAACGCCCCGATGAACTTCTGGCCGTCGTTGGAACCGTGACTGAACGCCAGGAACGCTGCGGAGAACAACTGGAGTTTGCCGAAGACTCGACGGACAGTGGCAGGAGACTGTTTCGCAAACAGACGATAGATCAGCGTCATGATCGCCAAGCCCCCGACCAATCCTAAAAATGTCGAGAAGCCCAGCCCGACCAAGACCTTTTTCCAGCCTGACCAGAGCAGCGCCTCGGAACCGGCCGTGGCCAGACCCGCCCCGGTCAATCCGGCGATGAGGGCATGCGATTCGCTCGTTGGCAAGCCGTACCGGGCCGCGAAGCTGCTCCAGAACACGATCCCCACCATGGCCGCCCCCACGGTGTAGATGTTGATCACCTCCGGGCGCACGATGCCCTTCCCGATCGTTGCGGCGACCGCCGTGCCGGACATCGTACCCACGATGTTGAGCAGCACCGCCAAGAGAAGGGCACGAGTCGGTGAGAGCACCCGCGTCGAAACGACCGTCGCGATCGCGTTGGGCGCATCGGTCCAGCCGTTCACAAACTCGGCGGCCAGCACGAGGCCCAGCACGATGAGCGTTCCAGCAGAAAGTTCCATCAATGGGATTTCGGATGTTGGATTTCGGATGTTGGATTGTGAACTGTTCCAATCCGCAATCCCTGCCCGCCCCCCAGAACACGGGGCAGGCGGGCGCAATCGACAATCGACAATGTACTTCTAGGCATTCTTCAGCACGATGCCTTCAATGACCACCGCGACGTCTTCGCATTTATCCGTGGCCGACTCCATCAGCTCATAGAGCTCCCGCCATTTCATCACCTCCAGCGGATCCCACCCGCTGTCAAACAGCACAGCCACGGCCTCCCGCAGCGCTCGGTCCCCCGCATTCTCGAGCCGGTTGATCTCGATGCAGTGCTGGAGGATGTCCTGGTGGCGCAACTGTCGTAGCTGGGGCATGACCTGGTGGACCTCCTCAACCTGCTTGGCAATCACCTGGGCCAGTTCCTTCGCGTACGGGGTGACGGCGCGAATCTTGTACAGCACGAAGCGCTCCGTCGTCGCCTCGATGAAATCGAGGACGTCATCCAGCGCGGAGGCCAAGTGATGGATATCCTCCCGATCGAACGGCGTGATGAACGTCCGGTTGAGGCGCGCCATGATGTCGTGGGTGATCTGATCCCCGTCGTGCTCAATCCGCTCCATCCGACTGGAGTTTTCCACCACGCCGTCGAAGTGCTCCATCGTCTGCACGAGCAAGTGACCCGCCTCCAACAGATTACTCGAGGCTTTCTCAAACAGATCAAAGAACACTTCCTCTTTCGGAATCAATCGAAAGCCCATGGATCCTCCTGGCTTAACACCTTCCACCCCCACTCCATCTCATGCGTCCTCGGGACCATCCAGTTCGGGCCGAAGCAGTAATTTGCCAAACACGTCTCGGTTGAGCATCCGCTCTTGAGCAGCTCGAGCTTCGCGAAGCGGAAAGACCGTATCAATGACGGGGGTGAGCATGCGTTTGCCGATCAGCTCGGTCACGGTCAAGAGTTCCGCACGCGTGCCCATCATTGAGCCCAAGATTGTGAGTTGGCGCGAGAAGACGTAGCGCAAATCGAGTGGCGCACTCGGACCGGTGGTCGCGCCGCACGTCACGAGTCGGCCGTTCTTCGCTAACAGGCGTAGGCTCCCCTCCCACGTCTGCGGCCCGATATGCTCAAAGACGACATCGACGCCGCGACCTTTGGTCAGGGCGCTGACTCGTTCTTCAAAGCTCTCGCGCTGGTAGTTGATGACCTCATCGGCTCCGAGCGCCTTCGCTTTGGAACGTTTCGCATCGGATCCGACTGTGGCATAGACCGTGGCCTTCAGGTATTTGGCGATTTGCACCGCCGCATGCCCGATGCCGCTTCCTGCCGCATGAACCAGCACGGTCTCGCCAGCTTGCAGCGTGGCTCGGTCAATGAGCATATGCCACGCGGTGAGAAACACCAGGGGAAACGCCGCCGCCTCTTCAAAGGTCAAGCCGTGAGGGATCGGGATGAGGTTGGACGCTGGCACGTTCGCAAACTCGGCGTAGCCCCCATCCGTCTTGGCCCCCACAATCCCGTAGGAGGAACACAGGTTATCCAGTCCTGCCTGACACCACGCACACTGCAAACAACTCAAGGCCGGGGCCACAAACACCGCGTGGCCAACCTGAATCCCCCGAACGTCCGGCCCCACCTGCTCCACCGTGCCGGCGATGTCACACCCGGAGATATGCGGCAGCGCGATCTGATAGGCGGGGAGGCCTTGGCGGATCCACAGATCGAGATGGTTGATCGAACAGGCTTTCACGCGAAGGAGGATTTCCCCCGGCCCAGGCTTTGGCGTTGGCACGTGGGTGTATTCGAGGACCTCGGGGCCGCCGTGGGTCCTGAAGATCACTGCGTGCATGGAATCCGTTGGCCCGTTAACCCGTTAGGCCGTTGACCGGTCGAGGCTCAACCTGAGCCTGGAGGGCAGACGTGAGAAGGGGATGCGGTACATGGGCAGTGAGCATTGCTGGAGAGACGAACGGCCATACGGGACAACGGGCTCAACGGGCATAACAGGCCGAACGGAATTTAGCTTAGCGCGTCAATGGTGGCTTCGATATCGTTCGTGCGCAGGACGAGGTTGCCGATTTCTTGAGAGGTTGAGCCCGTGCAGTACGCGTACTCGATGTTGATCCCCGCCGCCGCGAGTTTCTGGGCGATCTGGGCGAGCATCCCGGGCTTATTGGGGACCTCCATGAAGATGACGTCACGCTCCTGGACGGTGGTGTGGAGCAGTTCCAAGACCTTGGCGGCCTTCTTGGCATCACTCACAACCATCCGCACGACGGCGTGATCCACCGTATCGGAGATGGACAGCGCCAGGATGTTAATCCCTTCCTTGGCCAGGGCCTGACAGGTTCGCGACAACGTCCCTGGGCGATTATCTAAGAAAATGGCGAGTTGGGCCTCAATCGAAATCATCCCCCCACCTGTCTTCCCCCCCGGCTGTCGCCGGCGTCGGGCCGGGGGGGCGGGCGGCCCATAGGGCCAACTGCGTGTTGGGCAAGATGAGAATTTGCCTTCCCGCCGGTGGCGGGATCCGCCAGAGGCGTGATCGGCAAATAGACAGATGGGGGGATCATTGGCCTGTGCCTGGAATGACCGGTCGCCCCGCAAGACGCGCAGCCCGAGCGAGGGACGACGTGGTTTGACGTTTGAACTGTTGCCAGGATTCGACCGCCTCACGCTGCGAAGGGAATCGATGACTGAAACACGGTACGCCATCCACCCACACCACCAAATGCCAGGTCGAGGATTCTTTGTCCACCCGCGGCACATAGCGACGACCATTCAGCAGCGCTGGCTGGAGTGTGGGGGTGACGGGATGGGCCATGACGGGTTTGAACTGGACCCCGATGCGGGCGGCGAGCTGTCGGAAACGCTGCGGAGGATCGAGGAATTCAAGGCCGACATCATACAGGAAGGGAGGGCTATCCCGCAGATCCAAGCGTTGGACTACCCATGCGACCCGCCCCGTACATTCGAGCGGCCGTTTCCAGGTCTCGGGGAACAGCCGCAGCTTCACCCGCGAGCGAATGTCCAGCACCTCCTGCAGGCGCACGCACACCCCGGCTTCACTCAGATTGATGGAGTTGGCTTCCAGACGCACTTGGGATTGCGGGATATCGAGTTCGACACGGCCTTGGAAGTCGATGCGGGGAAGCCGTCGACGCTCTGCAAGCGTCTTTAGCGCCATTCAGGATGCTCCCTCAGCCACTCGCTTGCCTCAAGGGATTGGCCCGTCACGTGACGTGACCGTTCAGAGGCGAGGTAGACAAACACGCCGGTGATTTCGTCAGGAAGCGGCAACGTCTCAGGGTCTTCCTCAGGATACGCCGTGGCGCGCATCGTCGTTCGCAGTCCCCCCGGATTGATGGCATTGATCCGAACGCCCTGTGAGCGAGTTTCCGCTGCTGCGAGCGCCGTCAAGCCCTCAATCCCCCATTTGGACACGGCATACGGCCCCCACAACGGGGCGTCTCGCTTGCCCGCACCCGAGGAGACGTTGATGATCGATCCCGACTGCTGCGCCAGCATCTGCGGGAGAACCGCGCGCATGCAGAGGAACGGCCCCCGGAGATTGACCGCCATGACCTGATCCCAGTCGTTGATGCGGACAGTCTCAAGCGGCGTCTTGGGACTCAACAGGCTCGCATTGTTCACCAACACATCGATCCGGCCGAACGTCTTTAAGGTTGTGGCCATGAGTCGATCCACATCGCGGTCCACCGACACATCGGCCTTCACGGCAACCACCGCCCCTTGTTCCCGACGGATCTCCCGAGCGACTTCTTCGACGGCTTGGGCCTGGCGACTGCAAATCACGAGCTGTGCGCCTTCCTTGGCAAAGCGAAGAGCTAACGCTTTCCCCAAGCCGCGGCTGGCGCCCGTGATGATCGCCACCGTGCCTTCAAGCCTCATCCACCCGTATTGTAACGACGTCCCTGACGCGTTGCAATCGAAACCTCATGTTCGATTTGAGATTGTCGACCGTGGATTGACAACACGAACACAAATCCGCAATCGCAAATCTACAATCGACAATTCTCAAGGTTCCGAAAGCCAGCCTTTGGTATGCTACAATAACCGCATGGTCAAGACGCTTCCCCACGCGGACAAACGGATCGGCAAGATCTTCGAGTGCTTGGAGCGGGCCTATCCGCACGCCAAGTGTTCCCTGCGCTTCACCAATCCGCTTGAACTCTTGGTGGCGACGATTCTCTCAGCCCAATGCACGGATGCGCTCGTCAATAAGGTGACGGCCGAGCTCTTCAAGAAATACAAGACCGCCAAGGATTACGCCAAGGCCGATCTGCGCGACTTAGAGCGCGATGTCGCCAAGGTGAACTTCTACCGCAACAAAGCGAAGAGCATCAAGCTCGCGTGCCAGGCGATTGTTGAGCGGTTTGGTGGCCAGGTCCCCACCCGCATGGAGGACTTGCTGACGCTCCATGGGGTCGCGCGCAAGACGGCCAACGTCATCCTCGGCAACGCCTTTGGGATCCGGGCAGGCATCGTCGTCGACACCCACGTCATGCGCCTGAGCCAACGGCTCGGACTCACGACGCAGGCGGACCGCGACAAGATCGAACGCGATCTCATGAAGCTTGTGCCTCAACATCGCTGGACTCGCTTTGCCCATCTGTTGATTGAGCACGGACGCCAGATCTGCAAGGCCCAAAGTCCCTTGTGCGCAGAATGCCCGATCGGCAAATCGCTGTGCCCCTCGTACTCGTCCGCTCACTAAGTCGACAGGGCCTGCACGATGAAGGCCTTCTCCTCTTCAGATAACGGCAACTGGAAGGCCGCCACTCGCCCCCGTTCGCTCATCTTGCGCCACGTCTTCAACAAGATGGTCTGCATCTTGTCTGTTGGCGTGTTCTGCCGCAACGGCGTCAACTGAGTTTCCAGAAAGACCAGGCAGAGCGCATCCTCTAACGTCTGCGTGTCTGGATCCGTCTCCAACAGACGTTTGCTCATGATGGCCTGCACACGCGGCACCATGTCCTCGCCATAACCGACCTCCCGCATCAGCTCCCCCACCCGTTGAGCGTGGAACGCCTTCAGGGTTTCCCTCCAGCGCAAGTACCCACGACGATTCCGCTCATATCGATCTCGTGGGATCATCCAGCGACACAGATGTTGTCCGCGGGCGGCGATCCGGAGGGCTTCCGATGCCTGGGGGTTGAGCCGCAACACCCAGTCGGTGACCCGGATCGAGTACAGGAACTCGTACGGATAGCTGACCCCGTCCACGAGCTCTCGCTTCGGGTCGTCGCGGTTGAGCTGATCGATCCGCTGGATGAGCGCTTCGAACCGTTCGCGATTCGCGACCGCTTCGTGGTGAGCCATCACCCACCCCTGCTCGACAATGTGGCAGAGTAGAACCAGGTCAGGATGTGGCGACCCACCGCATCACAGGAACAAGACGGGAGTCGTAGCGCTGAGGGTGTTTGCGCAGCCACTGAAACAGTTCGGAGAACTGCTGGAGGAACTGCTCGACATCGAGCTCGTGGTACACGGGGCCGTAGCGTTTGAGATAGCGGCAGGCGGAGCGGGCGAGCGTCAAGGCGCCGGGTCGGTTACCCAAAGACCAATGATAACACGCGACCGCAGCCTGGATGAGCCCCTTGTAAAAATCTTTTGAGGAGTCTGTGGTGTTGAGCCACACCTGCTCTAACACTTCATGGCATTCGAAGAACTGCTGGTGGTTGTACAACGCCACCCCCTCGCGCAGGCGCGGATCCACCCCGACCGATTGCTGGATCTGGGCCTGTGGCGGGTGAGCGCGACGATGGGACGGCCGAGGACTGCGAGATGCCGTGGGACGCTTCTTGACACGCATGGAAAACGGTTGTGCGACTCGCGTCATGAGCCGACCGCGCTCATGACGTCCTACAACTCGTTTCACTTATGAAAACGCTGTGCAAGTCACCATCTGTAATCGTTT
>CAYJTP010000007.1:21423-48822 GCA_964373175.1 uncultured Planctomycetales bacterium | reverse complement strand
GTCTGACTATCGACTATGGACTCTTGACTATGGACTGCTTCGACAGGATGGAGCCTCTGGACCTCTCATGTCAATCCTGTCGAAGCACTAGAGCCGCTTACGGCGCTTGACCGGACTGGCGCAAGGCGTGCAGGAACTCGTCAAACATGATCGGGGTCATCACCCCCGTGATCCGCCGGCCATTCACAAAGTAGATCGGGGTGCTGGTGACGCCAAGACGGCCGGCTTCTGCGATATCCCGCTTGACCGCCTCAAGACCACGACCGCTCTCAAGACAGTTGCGAAACGCCTCGAGGTTGAGCCCGCTGCGCGCGGCATCTTGCTCGAGATTCGTGACGTTGTACTTGGAACCCAGCTCGAAGATGCGGTCATGAAGGGCCCAAAACTTGCCCTGCTCGTGGGCGCACTCCGCCGCCGCCGCTAGCTGGCAGGCATTCGGATGCACGGTGCGGGTGATGGTGGTGTTGCAGGTCTGGTCCAGGGGAAAATTCTTGAACACAAAGACGACCTCTTGGCGATGGCCAGCCACGATGAGCGGGTTGAATTGCGACGCGCGCTGGCAGGAGGGACAGAGGAAGTCGCTGAACTCGACGACTTGAATCGGACGACTCGGGCCGCCCTTGAGGGGGTCGCCTTGCGTGTCCACGACGACTCGCGATTGCTGGGTCACAAACTGCGTCATCTGTTTGCGTAACATCGCCTGGCTTCCTTGACTGACATACACGGCGGTCGTGTTGACCGCGAAGGCTCCGGCGGCTCCGGTCACCAGGACGCCCCATAAGACCCACACCACCGCCGCGCGCGGCTTGGGAAACCACACCCCAAGCGCCTGCGGTACCCGACGGAGCACTTCGCGCCAGGGCTTGGCTAACGACCACTTGGAAACAAGGAGCAGGCTCAGATTCACCAGATAGGTGAGCAGGCACAGGGGACAGAGGTAACCGATCTGTGTGACCATTGCAGCCAACAGCCCGGCATCAACTGCCACAAAGATCAGGCCAAGCGCCGCAAGACCTTCGAACGCCTGCGCTCTCCAGTCGGGAAACCCCCAGGCAAGACAGGCTAGGGTGAGCGTTGCGAGATATCCGACGAAAC
Organism: uncultured Planctomycetales bacterium; assembly: GCA_964373175.1. GTDB lineage: Bacteria > Omnitrophota > Gorgyraeia > Aquiviventales > Aquiviventaceae > CAYJTP01. Next base: position 47,727 of record CAYJTP010000007.1, on the reverse strand, counting down.
CCCACAAGGCTAACGGCACACCGAGGAGCGTGCTGAGGGGACTCGCCGTGACGGCATGACAGTTAAAGATCGATCCGGCAGCGCCGCAGGCGGATCCTCCCAGCAATTCGCCTCGCAAGAGCCCGATATGCACCACGGTCAGATACACGCACAGGCCCATGCCGATGAGGCTCAAGCCCACCGCGATTCCAGCACCACGAGAGGATGGCATGATCGTCTATTTAATCGGATCGGATCATGAAAGTCAACCTGCCGGTGCGTTAGCCCGTGTGGCGCATCCCCGCCGCAATCCCGTTGATCGTCATCGCGAGGGCGCGTTCCAACAGTGTCCGTGTGCCACGCGGATGCCTGGCTCGTCGCTGTCTGAGGAACCGCACCTGCAACAGGCTGATGGGATCCACATAGGGATTCCGCAGACGAATCGCATTCTGCAGGACGTAGTTGGTATCGAGCAGTTCCCGCTGCTCGGTGATGGTGAGCACCATCTGGCGCGTCAGGTGGTATTCGTGCGCGAGGCTCGAGAAGATCCGCTTGCCTAACGAGCTTGGACGGACGAGCGAGGCGTAGTGGCTGGCGACGCGCATATCCGCCATCCCCAGACTCATCTGGATAAAATCCACCATGACGTGGAACCACGGAAAATCCCGGTAGAGCTGCCGCAGCAGGCTGACGCCATTCGGCTGGCGTGTCGTGAACTCCGCCACGGCGCTGCCGAACGGAAACCAGCTGGGCAGCACATGCCGACTCTGCACCCAGCTGAACACCCACGGGATGGCCCGGAGGTCCTCGATCCGTCGGCTCGTCTGGCGGCGTGCCGGTCGCGAACCGATCCGGAACTCCTCGATGGCGTCAATCGGCGTGGCCTGTTCAAAATACGCGCGAAAGTCGGCATCCTCGTAGACGATCTGCCGATAGCGTTGATAGGCCGCCTGCGAGAGTTCCTCGATACTGGCCTCCCATCGTCCCTGGCGCGGATCATGCGGTGGGACGGTCAACGTCGCCTCGAGGACAGCCGAGAGCACCAGCTCAAGATTCCGGATCGCCATGAGCGGGTTGGCGTACTTGGCCGCCACGACTTCACCTTGTTCGGTGATCTTAATCCGGCCTTGCAACGTCCCCCGGGGTTGCGCCAGAATCGTCTGATGGAGCGGTCCTCCACCCCGACCGATCGTCCCCCCGCGGCCATGGAAGAGCTGCAACCGCACATGGTGGGCGTTGGCCACCTCATGGAGCCGGCGCTGGGCCTGATAGAGTTCCCAGTTCGCCGTGAAAAAGCCACCGTCCTTGTTGGAATCCGAATAGCCCAGCATGATTTGTTGGAGTTGCCCCCGCGCCTTGAGATGATGCTGATAGCTGGGTTGCGTGTAGAGCACGCGCATCACCTCGTGCGCCCGTCGTAAATCGTCGATCCCCTCAAACAAGGGGATGATGTGGACGGCGCTCTGCCATCCCTGGGTCGTGCGACGCAACAAGTCCTGTTGCTGGAAAAACCACAGGACCAAGAGGACGTCGCTGGCGTGATGGGTCATGCTGATGATGTAGCCATCGATCGCCTCGGGATCGACGTGGGCCACATGCTCGGCCATCACCTGAAAGGTTCGGACCACCTCGTGGGTCGCTGGGGAGACGCCACGGCCCAGATCCAGATAGCGGGGTTGCGCCAGGAGCCCTTCGAGGAGGGCGAAGCGCGCTGGCTCCGGGAGCGTACGCAAATCTGCCTCAGTCAAGCCGTGGACGTTGGCAAGCTCGGCAAAGGCGTCCAGATGCCGCCCGCTATGATCGCGGACATCGAGCTTTGCGAAAAAGAACCCAAACAGCTTGACCTGGAGGGCGAGTTTGTCCAACTCATGGTGGGCAATCGCATCCGCCTGATGAAAGGCGAGGCTCTGCTGGATGAGACGGATGTCCCGCCCAAACTCCTCGGCACTCGCGTACCCCTCTTCCGACGACGCGGGGTGCCGCATCATCTGGCGCAAGCGATGGATCATGATCGCGAGCTTCTGGCGATACGGCTGGTGGGGGTATTGGGTATCGAGTGATTCAATGAGGGCCGGGAACCCCCGTCGATCATTGGACAGCGAGCGCAACAAGGCTGGATGGATCCGACAGAGTTGGTCGGATTGGGTCACCTGTTCTTGCAACTGTTCGAGCGAGTTGAGGTACTTCGCCAAAATCGCTCGGCGATACCGGATCAGGGCCCATCGCAGCGTCTGATGCGTGACAGTGGGATTGCCATCTTTATCCCCGCCGATCCAACTCCCGAAACGGACCATGGGGGAGAGCGGCAGTGACCGGCCGTAGACGCGGAGGATTTCCTGCTGAAAGGCTTGCAGCGTCTCTGGAAGGGCCTCGTAGAGGACCGAGGAGAGGTAGTAGAGCCCGTGGTCCACCTCATCCTCCGGCGTCGGCCGAGTGGGCCTGAGCTCATCGGTTTGCCACAGGCTCATGATTTCTTCGAACAGCTCGTGGGTGATGCGGGCTTCCTCTTTTGGCGTGGGACGGAGGAGCTCACGTTTGAGGAGCAAATCCCAGATCCGCCGATGCTTGATGAGAATCGCGGGAGGCAGCGCCTGAGTCGGATGCGCCGTCAGGACGAGACTGACCGAGAAGGTCTTGGCCAGGTCGGTTAAGGTGTGCAACGGCACCTTGGCCGCCCGGAGCCGATGCACGACATCTTCAATCGATCCTCGTTGTGGATGGAATCCGGGGAGATTTTCGTAGTGGCGCTTGCGACGAAGCCGATGGTTTTCCTCCGCGATGTTGACGAGTTGGAAGTAGACCGAAAAGGCTCGGATGATCTTCGCCGCCGTCGCCACATCGAGCCGCTGCAGGAGCCTGAGAAACTGGCGTTCATCAGCCGCGCGGGAGCGTCGTCGCACCTGGATCGCCAGCCGGCGGATCCGTTCCTCGGTCTCAAAGAACGTCTGGCCTTCTTGGTGAACGAGGACTCGACCCAAGAGTTCTCCGAGAAAATGGACGTCTTGCCGAAGCGACAGGAGTTTCTGTTCCTGCGCTCGGCTCAAGCGTCTTGGGGAGGTCATGAAACGGTCGCGAGTGGCTGGGATTCGACCAGATGCGCGAAGATCGCGGAGTAGTCGAGATCGGCTTTGCCGGCCGCCTCGGCCTCGGTGAAGAGGTGGCGCACCGACTCCGTCACCGGCAGGGTCGTGTGAAGCTCCCGGGCGAGCGCCTGCATCAGGTCGAGATCCTTGCGCATGTGTTTGAGCGCAAAGTGCGCGCTGAAATCCCCTTTCAGCATCCCGACGCCCTTCGTCTGATACCACGGCGAGCGGAAGGTGCTGGCCTCAAGGACCTCCAGGAACCGCTTCGGATCCAGCCCGGCCGCTTTCACGAGGAGCGCGCCTTCAGCAAACCCCGCCATGAGATGACCCAGCATGAGGTTGGCCGCCAGTTTCAGCGCAGCCCCCATCCCGATCATGCCTGCATGGATGATGGTCTTGCCCATGGCTTGAAGGATCGGCCGGCATCGTTCCAGGGTCTGCGGAAGCCCTCCGACGAGAATGACCAGGGCGCCTTCGGTGGCTGGACCCTTCGAGCCGACGATCGGGGCATCAAGGAATTCCGCGTGTTTCGTCGTCACGGCTCCAGCCAGCTTGCGGGAGGTCGCCGGGCTGACGGTGCTCATGTCGATCAACACGGTGCCCGCGCTCAATCCTTCCAAGACCCCGGAGGGACCCAGCACGACGTCCTCGACATCTTGCGGCCGCGAGACCATCGTGATTGTGACGTCCGCTTCCGCGGCGACATGCGCAGGGCTTTTGGCGGCTTTCGCTCCGAGCCGAAGGAGCGGTTCCATCTTTGAGGCGGTTCGGTTCCACACGACGAGCGGAAACCCCGCCTTGGTGAGATTCGTCGCCATCGCCGCGCCCATCGTCCCTAACCCAATAAATCCCACACGAGGTTTCATGAATTGTTTGCTTTCAACTTTTCACTTTCAACTTTCCACTGCTTTTACGCCCACTTAATCGTACACCCCATCGCATGAGTCTGTGTTTCTTTCGGGGCTTGATTAGCTAACAACGCATCAATCGCTTCCTGAAGATAGCGATGCTTGACCTTGGTCGGATCCTGCACGTTGTCGTCAATGGCGCCGGTGTAGCGAAGCGTTCGCTCGCGGTCAAAGAGGAAGATGTGCGGGGTCCGCTCAGCTCCATAGGCTCGTGCCACGGCCTGGGCTTCATCGCGCAGGTAGGGAAAGGTGATGGGCTTCTCCTTCGCCCATCGGATCATATGCGGCAGATCGTCCTCTGGATAGTTCGCGGTTTCGTTGGCATTGATGCCGATGAGTTGGACCCCGCGGGCGGCGTAGTCTCGCTGCAGGGCGATCATCCGATCAATGGTCGCTTTGACGTATGGGCAGTGGTTACACATAAAGATGACACACAGCACCGGTTGATCACGAAACCCCGACAGGCGATAGGTCTTTCCATCGACCCCCGGAAGCGAAAACTCGGGCGCGCGCTCACCTAGCTCCATCGCCAACCACCTCCCGCCACGAACGTCATGCCGCTCATCCCTCACACGCTTGTCATGTAGGATAGAATCGGGTTGATCCGATGTCAAACAGGATCACACGCCTCCGGTCATTCGAACCCAGAGGTAACCCAGTGCCAACGCGGCATAGGCGACTCCCGCGATGCTCAAGCCCAAGGCCGCAAAGCGCTGCGGGCACAGATGCCGTGGGATCCTCTTGGGCAGATACCAGTGGTTCAAGAAATACAACAACAGGGAAAAGGACACGGTCCCCAGAAATCCGATGAGGGCCGACAGCAAGATCAAAGGACCCGGCTCAGTCAACCACATGGTGAGCGAGGTCACCACGGTCACCACGATGAGGAAGATCAGATACCAGCGGCGGACCGGCCAGCGCCGCGCACGAGGAAAGACGCTGAGGACGCAGTCGGTGTGAATCCTGGCCACAGCATCGGCGGTCGCCATCCAGGTATCCGACAAAAATGCCGCGGCCACGACGAGAAACAACACGCGCCCACACGCGCCCCAGCTGACTTCAAAGAACCGGGCTTGCACCACAGCCAGCTGATACTTCTCCGGCAAGAGGCCTTGCGGAAACAACACCGCGTAGGCGAGCAGACACGTCATCAGGGTCGTCAGGATGTTCCCAATGATCCCAACGGCGCTGTCCACCATCAAAAACCGCCGCCAACGTCCCAGGTTCATGGAATCGACCGAGCCCTCCGTCGGCACCACGCCTGTCTCAAAGGCCACTTCCGCTCGTCCCACTAAGCCTTCGAGCCGACCCATGTGCCGGGCCATGCCCGCCCCTTTCTCGCGAATCCAGTAGGAATAGAACAGCGTCCAGAATCCGCCCAGCCCCGCAAAGGTGATGGCCGTAAGGAGTTTCGTCGCATCAGCCGGATCCCAGGGACGGGGCGGCGGCCATTGCGGGATGAACAACCCGCGGAGAAATCCAGGCACGTGGGCAAACACGGTCGGATGACTGCAGGACACCACGAGCCCCACAACCGTCACGATGGCCACCAGCCACATGAATCGTTCAACCACTGTATAGATCACCCGGCTAGCCACCAGCGCCAGGAAAAAGACGGCCATCGAGCTGTACGCCCAAAACAGCGTCTGACCTCGTTCGTCCCAGCCCACGGGAAAATTGGTGAGCGCGGCTAGGGCCGTGCCCCCGGCTGAGGCAAATGCTCCAAACCAGAGAAATGACAGCGTCATGAGTCCCCACAGGACGACCCCCACCACACGATGGACGCGCAGGAACCCTTGGAAGATGGTTTCGCCCGTCAGGAGGGTGTAGCTGCCGATGGCATAGTTCAGGGGAAACTGCAGCAGACATGCGGGGATCAACAAACAGAGAAAGGCGAGCCCATACTTGGCGATGAGATACGGCCACCAGATGAGCTCGCCCGAGCCTTGCGCAAGCGCAAGCCAGACAACCCCCGGCCCCAGGGCAGCCAACCAGCCTGGGAAGCGCGGCAGGGCTCCCTGACGGTATGGCGGGAGGACACCCCACTGGGACACGGTGACGCCTGCTACCTCTTAAGGAGAAGCAGAAGGACTCGTCCTGGCTTTCACCAGCAGCTTTTTCACTTGCCCGATCGCTTTCGTCACATTGATGCCGCGCGGGCAGGCATCCGTGCAGTTGAAAATCGTCCGGCAGCGCCAGACACCGGAGCGGTCATTCAGCACCGCCAGACGCTGCTGCTTGCCCTGATCCCGGCTATCAAACAAAAACCGATGGGCCTGCACAATGGCGGCAGGGCCGAGATAATCCTGATTGGCCCAAAACGATGGACAGGAGGTCGTGCAGGCGCCGCAGAGGATACACTTCGTGGTGTCATCGAACCGCTCGCGCTGCGCGGGGCTTTGCAAGCGTTCTTGCTCAGGCGTGGCATCCTGCGTGATCAGATACGGCTGGATGGCTTTGTACTTGTGCAAGAAGCCTTCCATGTCCACGATGAGATCTTTGATGACGGGAAAGCCCCGCATCGGCTCAATCAGGATGGGGGGCTTCAAGTCTTTGATGAGAATCTTGCACGCCAGACGGTTCTTCCCATTAATCATCATCGCATCGGAGCCGCAGATGCCATGCGCACACGAGCGGCGAAAGGCGAGGCTGCCATCGTGATACCACTTGAGGGTATGGAGGGCATCGAGCACTTGATCCGTCGGTTCCACGGTGACCTGATAGGTCTCCCAGTGCGGCTTGGCGTCGGTCTCAGGATTGAAGCGTTGAATCCGGCATTCCACGAGCATTGTGCTCACCCCCCTGTAAGGGTATGATAGGAAGAATTCGAGTCAGGGTCAAGCCATGCCAATGCACAGTCTCCGCACCAAACTCATCGTGTTCTGGGTGTCGTTTGCGGCCCTCCTGGTGGGGATGACGAACGTCGTCGCGTTTCGGACCGCCCTCGATGCCCAATTCCAGCAATTGCGCCAAACCTTGATCGCCATTGCCAGAACCGCCGCCCTCTCCATTGACGGTGATCTGCATGAACAGATCCCGCCCGATCCTGCCAGCGCCAACCTGCGAGTCTACCACGCCTTGGTTGAACAACTCCGTTCTATCCGCAACACGAATCCGGCCATCCGTTACGTCTATACCATGAAGCCCTCACCGATCCCCGGCAAGTGGTATTACGTGGTCGATGCGGAGGAGCGCAAGACCTCGTTGCCTGGCGAACTCTATGATGTCACGCGATACCCCGCGATGGCTGCAGGGTTGCAAGGCCCCAACGCGGATCCCACCATCACCATCGATGAGTGGGGGCCGCTGCTCTCAGGTTATGCGCCAATCCGCAACCGAGAAGGTAACACCATCGCAATCTTGGGGATCGATATGTCGGGTGAACAGGTGGCCCGCACGCAGGTGGCCCTGCGTCGATGGGCGATGGTCGTGTTGGCGATCGGCTTGGTGGCGGTGTGCAGTCTTGGGTTCTTGATTGCCCAGTGGATCTCAAAGCCCATTCAGGCGTTGGTCCGCGGAACCCAGCGCATCGGCCAAGGGGATTTCGACTACCGTGTCCCAGTCCAGTCCCGGGATGAAGTGGGGCTCTTGGCCCAAGCCTTCAATCGGATGGCCGAATTGCTGTCTGGCTCATTGAAGCAACTGCAAACCCACGTCCTCTCGACGATCGAGTCGCTCTCCTTGGCTCTCGAAGCCAAAGACCGCTACACGCGCGGCCATTCCGAGCGCGTGCACCACTATGCCATCAAGATCGCCCACCAGATGCAGCTACCGGCCGATCAGGTCGATGTCATCAGCAAGGTCACGCGCCTCCATGACATCGGGAAGATCGGTATCAAGGAAGAAATCCTCACCAAGCCAGGCAAGTTGACCCCGGATGAATTCCAAGAAATTAAGCACCACCCCGATGTGGGCTACAGGATTCTCGCCCCGCTCAAACTCCCGAAGGACGCCCTGGACATCGTGCGGCACCATCATGAATGGTCGAGCGGCGAAGGCTACCCGTCGGGGCTACGACAGGATCAGATCCCTCTGCCGGTTGCGGTCGTCTCCGTGGCGGATGCCTTTGATGCGATGACCGGCCACCGTCCGTACCGCCCGACGTCGCTGACGTTTCCCGAAGCCGTTGAGGAACTGCGACGCTACAGCGGCAGGCAGTTCCGGCAGGATGCCGTCGAAGCGCTGGTTGAGGTCTTGCGTCAGGAAGGCAAACTACCGAGTCCATAGTCCATGGTCGATCGTCCATAGACAACTTGTTGCCTGTTTTACTATGGACTGTCGACTATCGACTCGTTAGTAGACGCGGGCCTGTGGTTGGAAGCGAGTGACCGTGACTGGCTTGTCGGCAAGCGCAATCCGGTCATCCCGTAGGAAGGCAAGCGAGTGCTTGAGCCACTGCGCATCGTCTCGATTTGGAAAGTCTTCCCGATAGTGAGCGCCGCGTGACTCGCGACGAGCCAGGGCCGCCACCGTCGTCGACCAGGCCAGGTCAAGCAAGTAGCCGAGCTCCAACGCCTCCTCGAGCTCCGTGTTGAACCGCATGCTACAGTCCTGCACCTCAAGCCGTCGATAGCGCGCGCGAAGTTCGGCCAGCGTCGCCAGGGCCTCCTTTAACCCCGCCTCGGTCCGGAAGACCGAGACCTGATCCATCATGACCTGCTGCATCTCAGCCCGGATGCTCGCGGCCGACTCACCACCCACATTCGTGGTCAATCGATTCAGGCTTTCCTGAGCGAGCGATTCAGGATCGTTCGGAAGCGCGGGCCATTCGACGCCAGGCGCCCAGTGCGCAATCGCCTGCCCGCCCCGGCGTCCGAAGACGACAATATCCACCAGCGAGTTGGTCCCCAGACGGTTGGCCCCGTGCACAGACACGCAGGCGCATTCCCCAGCGGCATAGAGACCCAGGAGGACGCGTTGTGTCTCATCGGCAATCACTTGGGCATCAATCGTCGTGGGGATTCCGCCCATCGCATAGTGCGCGGTCGGCTGCACGGGGATCGGCTGGCGATGTGGATCGATCCCCAGGTACGTCTGCACAAAATCGGTGATATCCGGAAGTTTCTGGTCGATGAGGTGGGGATCTAGATGGGTGAGGTCGAGGTGGAGGTAATCCTGGCCATCGATCCCGCGGCCTTCCCGAATCTCGCGGTACATCGCCCGACTGATCATGTCCCGAGGCGCGAGGTCAAGGAGTGTGGGCGCATACCGTTCCATGAAGCGTTCGCCCAGCTTGTTGCGGAGGATCCCTCCCTCTCCGCGTGCACCTTCCGTGATGAGAATGCCCAGTTTATAAATCCCGGTGGGATGGAATTGGAAAAATTCCATGTCTTCCAGCGGAAGTCCTCGACGAAACACCACCGCGCATCCATCCCCGGTGAGCGTATGCGCATTCGAGGTCACCTTGTACATCCGCCCGAATCCCCCGGTGGCGAGCAACACGGCCTTGGCGTGGAACACATGCAACTCCCCCGTCGCCAGGCAGAGCGCGACCGCCCCGCAGCACCGGCCGTCCTGGATGAGCACATCAAGCAAATGAAACTCATCGAAGAACGTCACCTGTTGCTTGATGCATTGTTGGTAGAGGGTTTGGAGGATCATATGACCGGTGCGGTCCGCCGCGTAGCAAGAGCGGTGCACCGGCGCTTTGCCGAATTCCTTGGTGTGCCCGCCAAACCGCCGCTGGTCGATCTTGCCCTCGGGGGTCCGATTAAACGGCAGCCCCATGTGCTCCAGCTCATACACGACGCGGATGGCTTCTTGGCACATGAACTCCACGGCATCTTGATCCGCCAAATAGTCACTGCCTTTGACCGTATCAAACATGTGCCATTCCCAGCTATCCGGCTCGAGATTCCCAAGTGCCGCCCCAATGCCGCCTTGTGCCGTCCCGGTGTGTGAGCGTGTGGGATAGAGTTTGCTGACGACCGCCACCGAACAGCGCTTGGAGGCCTCTAAGGCCGCCATGAGACCAGCGCCGCCCGCGCCGACAATCACCGCCTCGTAGCGATGGCGAATCACCGGACGAGGAGCCATGGCAGGCTTAGGCGGGAGTGGGTGGTTGGAAGAGCAGAATCACGCCAATCCCAAGCACCAAGAAAGCGCCTCCAACCAGATACAGGGCGGCAATCGCAGCCCGACGCCACCCTAATGGGTGGATGTAATCGTCGATGAGAATGCGTACGCCATTGAGCCCGTGCAGCATCGCCAGCACCAGCATGGCCAAGTCATACCCGCGCCAGAACCACCCATGGTAGCGGCCGGCGACAAAGGCATAATCGATCACGTCCACGTTGTGCACGAGATGCATGATGACAAGATGGCCCAGCGCAAGCAGTAAGAGGACCAGCCCTGACAGACGCATGAAGATCCAGGACCACAATTCTAAACCGCCCGTGGGCTTAGGCGTGGCATACGCTGAGGACAGTGGCGTCATGGCATGAACAAGGGCCTGACCATGATCCACGTCACGGGGATCATGATCAACACAAAACAGGTCATTTGGATGTAGAACAGTTGACGGTGAAACTGCGTGAGGTCTTCCCAAAAATCAATCAGGATGATCCGAACGCCATTGAGGGCGTGAAAGAGCACTGAGGCAAAGAGGCCGACCTCAAGGATTCGGAGGATCGGCAGCCGGTAGATCGCAATGATCTTGTTGTAGTGCTCTGGCCCGAGGGCGATGAGGGAGGTGTCGAGGATGTGGAGGAGGAGAAAGACGAGCACCCCCACGCCGGTCACCCGGTGGAGGATCCATGACCACTGCCCCACGCCTCCACGATAAACAGTCATGTTAAATGTTCAAAGTGTAATGTGTAATGTCGTTTTCTCCCATTGCATTACACATTACACACTCCACATGACACAAAACCCAGCATCTTCAGCCCACATAGTCAGTCGGGTCAGTCAGGCCGGCTTGTCGAAATGCGCGCTGGCGTTCTGCGCACTTGTTGCATCGCCCACAATGACGCAGCCGCCGAGGACGCATGCACGAAAACGTCAGATGAATCGGCAGGCCTTTCGCCGCACGGACCACCTGCGCTTTGGCCAGATGACGTAGGGGGGCCATGATCCGAACAGGAGAGGCCAGCGCCTGTGTGAGGCAGCGAGCCAACTGGCTCAAGAACCGGGGATGGGCGTCTCCAAACGGATTCCCTGCCAGCACCCCCACAGCCACCGCCGACAGCCTGTGACAGGCCGCATAGATCGCCGCGTGGCTGAGCAATAAGACGTTCCGTCCTGGGAGGTACACGGCCGTCTCGCGACTGTGCGCTGATGGAATCCCACGACCGGTGAGACCCCAGTGGCGATGGTAGAGCGACCGGACAGGCACGTCCAGGATGGTGAGCGCCTTGAGCCGACGGTGACGGGTGTGCGTAAGCCAACGCCTCAACCAGAACAACTCAGTACGTTCCCACACGAGTCCACACCGCACGTAGACAGGATACACCGTCACACCCTGCTGCAGCAGCCGGTGGACCAGAGCACAACTCTCCACCCCTCCACTGACGAGGGCCACGACACCCGTCCCGCCCTTTTGGGGAGCTGTGAGACGGGAGATGGACATGTGTCACTGAGCCTCAACAGAAATCCACGTGGGAGTTTTGTTTTTCCAAAAGGGCGGGATGAGCCTAACAGAGCCTTTTCCAAAAGTCAACCCAGGGCCTTGTCGTTGCATTTCATGGTATACTAGCGCCATCATGGCTGCGCAGAAACCCCACCATCCCAGACGCTACTTGGTGGATTTGCCCTACCAACTCCAGTTCGTCGCCCGCCTGTTGATCATCATCCTGGGCATTACGATTGTCAGTTCCCTGATCGCCATGGCCGTCCTCTGGAAGAACCTCTATCGTCCGGAGCTCGATCGACAACTGCTCATCAGCGCTTCGCTCATCGGGATCGCGCTCACGTTGATCATTGAATCGCTGATCGCCATCCCGCTCGCCTACTACCTCGGGATTCGCCAGAGCCATCGCGTTGTCGGTCCGCTTCGGCGGATCACGAAAGTCCTTGAGACCATGGGGTCCGGCGCGATTGCACCCCCCTTAACGCTTCGACGCGCCGATGTCCTCCGGGACCTTGCCACGGCCATCAACGAGATGGCCAAGAACCTCCAGAAGCGCCACCCCAAATCGCCTTGATGATCTTGAAGGGCCGGGTGGCCCTCGTCACCGGTGGAGCCCGCCGCGTTGGGCAAGCGATCGCGCTGGCACTCGCCAAGCGCCATGCGCATGTCGTCATTTCCTACCGCACCTCGACGCAAGACGCCTGCACGACCCTTGAAAAGCTCTCGGCGTACGGGATCCGTGCTGAGGCGATCCGGGCGGACGTCTCAAAAGCCGCTGACGTGCGCAAGCTGATCACACGGATCGAGCAGCGGTTCGGGCGGTTGGATGTGCTCGTGAACAACGCCGCCGTCTTCGAGCGCACGCCCTTTGCCACGCTCACGGAACGCGACTGGGATCGCCATCTGTCCACCAACCTCAAAGGACCATTCCTCTGCGCCCTCGTTGCCAGCCAGTTCATGCGCCGGCGCGGTGAAGGCAAGATCATCAACATTGCCGACTGGGCCGGAGAGCGGCCCTACCGGGATTACCTGCCCTACTGCGTCTCAAAAGGCGGGGTCATCGCCCTGACCAAGGCCCTGGCCAAGGAACTTGCACCGGCAATTCAGGTCGTGGCGATTGCCCCAGGACCCATGCTGCCTCCCAGGGACATGAGCCGGCTTGAACGCCAGCGCGTCATCAAACAGGTCCCCCTCAAGCGGTGGGGTTCACCCGAGGACATCGCCAATGCCGTGGTCTTCGCGATCGAAGGCACCGATTTCATGACGGGGACGACGATCTTCGTTGACGGAGGCCGGCTGATTGCGTGATGAAGCTCAAGTACGAAATGACCAATCACCAAATCCTCCGCCCTCTCGTTCAAGGCGAGGGGCGGATCCCTGCCCGCCCTTCATGCTGCGGGGCAGGCGGGCGCCTCCGGCGGACAATGACCAAACAATACCCAATTCACCAAGCACCAATCACCAAACGGGGGTTTGGTGATTCGGTCATTGGTGATTGGAGTTTATTTGTCCGCCATACGGCATGGCGGATCCGCCAATCGGTGTGGCGGAGAGCTTGGAATTTGGTGTTTGGGGATTCAGCAGATGTATAGAGTAACAAGGACGATCCATTTCTGCTACGGCCATCGGCTCCTCAACTATCACGGGAAGTGCCGATACCTCCATGGACACAACGGAAAGGTCGAGATCGAGCTGTCAGCGAAGCAGTTGGACCGGCGAGGGATGGTGAAGGATTTTGGCGAGATTAAAGAAAAGATTCAAGGCTGGATCGACACGAACCTCGACCACAAGATGATCCTCGGTAAACATGATCCCGCGCTGGCGATCTTACGCAAGTTGAAGGAGCCGCTCTTCGTCATGGACGATAATCCCACCGCCGAAGCGATCGCCAAGTGCATCTACGACGTGGCCAAGCGGCTCGGGCTTCCTGTGACCTCCGTGCGGCTGTGGGAAACTACTCATTCCGTCGCAACCTACCAACCAGGCCGCTAAGTCCTACCTCGACTGCTCCGCGTGGGATTCCTGGGCAAACCTGAGCGCAGCGGAGTTGATGCAGTAGCGCTTGTGGGTCGGCGCAGGCCCGTCATCAAAGACGTGGCCCAGATGCGCATCACATCGCGCGCAGAGGACTTCGGTGCGGCGCGTGAAGAAACTCGTGTCGTTCTCATGACGGACGTTGTGCTCATTGATCGGGACCCAGAAGCTGGGCCAACCCGTGCCGGACTCAAACTTCGTCTTGGAACTAAAGAGACCCGTCCCGCAACAGATGCACTGGTACACACCGTGCTCATGGTGGTTCCAGTACGCCCCGCTAAAGGCTCGCTCGGTCCCCTTCTTTCTGGTCACTTGATACTGCTCAGGCGTGAGTTGTTTCCGCCACTCCTCATCGGTCTTTCGCACTGTGTCCATCAGCACCACCTTTCCGGTTTGGCTGTCGAAAATCAGGATGTGCGCACTCGCGGCTTGAACCAGCCATCGCTGAGACGCTGACGAAGCCACGATGAACCACGTCGCAACTGCGAGAGCTGCGACGCTCACCATCCTCATCCGCACTGTCCACATCACCGGCTGCTGGCGGGGCGGACCACTTCCACGGCGGCATGCGCAATCCCCGGAAGCGCGCGTTTCTTGACGCGCACCATGACCGAGGGAACCGCAAATTCCTTGAGGATGAGCGCGGCTAGTTCCTCGGCGAAGGTCTCCAAAAGCCTGAAGGCTTTACGCTGCGCGTGCTGTTTGATCGCCGTCACCAATCGCCCGTAGTCAACCGTCGCCGCAACATCATCGCGTGCTGCCGCTTTGGCGGCATCGATCTCAAGCTCCAGGTCAATCCAAATCTCCTGCGGCGTTGCCTGCTCCCAGTCGTAGATACCAATACGGCATTCTGCCACGAGATCATGAATGAGCAGTTTATCCGCCATGTCCGCCTGTTGCCAACAGCTCGTTGAGGATGAGGTTCAGGTTGTGCTCTAACCCGCCGCGATAGCCGTGTTTGTCGTACACGATCTGCCCGGCTTGATCAATGACGAACAACCTGGGAATGCCTTCGAGGTGATACAGCCGTTGGACCACCCCCCCGTGATCCAGCAAGATCGGAGCCGTGAACCGACGTGCCGCCCATGCCCGAATTCGATCTGGCGATTCGCCCGCATTAATGAGCAGAACAACAACGCCACGGTTGCGGAATTTCCGATAGATGACTTCAAGGGACGGTGTGGAAAATCTGCAGGGCCCGCACCACGTGGCCCAGAACTCCATGACGACCACATGTCCCTGATAGTCGGCGAGATGGACGCGGCCCCCGTCAAGCGTCGGGAGGGTGAAGTCAGGTGCTGCCACGGGTGGATTCACGCGCGGCCAATCGGGTGCCGAAGGCTGACACCCAAGGGATCCGAGTAGCGTGATGACCATGAAGGGGTACTTCAATCGGCGGATCAAGGTGGAAAGGGCTCGAGTGAAATGATTCACTAGTCGAATGTCGAAAGTCTAAAGTGCTACCTTCGACTTTAGACCTTCGACCGCTTTTCACTCTTCCATCGTGGAGATGTCGCCAACCGGCTCGCCCAGATCCCAGGCCCGCAGGACGCGACGCATGATCTTGCCGGAGCGGGTCTTGGGGATTTTCTCGACGAAATCAATCTCCCGTGGAGCGGCGTGAGCGGCCAGATTCGTCTTCACAAAATCGGCAATCTCTTTCTTGAGTGGGTCCGAGGGCTGATAGCCCTTGCGCAACGCCACAAACGCTTTGATGATCTGCCCGCGAATGGGGTCCGGCTTGCCAATGACCCCGGCTTCCGCCACCGCGGGATGAGCGACTAGCGCGCTTTCGACTTCAAACGGTCCCACCCGCTCTCCCGCGGTTTTAATCACGTCATCCGCCCGGCCCTGGTACCAGATGAAGCCGCCGGCATCCTTGATGGCCGTGTCTCCGCTGACATACCAACCGGGAATCCGGAAGTATTCTTGGTATTTCGCTGGATTCTTCCAGATCGCCTGCATCATCGAGGGCCAGCCGGGTTTCACAACGAGATGACCCAACTGTCCCGGGGGAAGCTCCTTGCCCTGTTCATCAACCACGGTCGCATAGGTGCCAGGAAATGGCTTTCCGGTGCAGCCGATCTTGAAGTCCATCGAGCGGTAGTTGCAGATGAGCTGCATGCCGGTCTCGGTCATCCACCAGGTCTCATGCGGGGCCAACCCCGTGATCTTCTTGATCCATTTGAGGGCTTCAGGGTTGAGTGGCTCTCCGACGCTGCAGATATGGCGCAGGCTCGACAGATCGTACTTCTTCGCAATCGCCTCGCCCGCGGACATGAGCATCCGAAACGCGGTCGGGGCGCTGTACCACATCGTCACCCGGTACTTCTGGATCGTCTGATACCACCGGTCCGGGTCAAACCGCCCGCCGATGACAACGCTCGTGATTCCCAACGTCCACGGCCCGTAGATGCCATAGGACGTCCCCGTCACCCACCCCGGATCCGCCGTGCAGTTATGCACTGTCATGTTACTTAGGACGTAAGAATGCTTGTCAGTCTCAATATTGCAGACCGTACCTTGGTATGGCACTCGTTTGATGGATCTAATCGGCAGCCAGAGATAATTTGGTGAGAGTTTCCCTCGTTGATAGGTACACCATCGTTTCTGTAGGTAGGGATGTTGGATACCTAAAAGTTCCGAGATCCTCTTTAAGGATTTCCCGCCTACTCTGATGCAATAGCAATCGTGTCGGGCGATAATCTTCCTTTTACCAATGTGACTTACGCCAATAGTGGCTTTCTTGCGGCAACTGATTGAACTAAAGAGGCCCAAGCGCGTCAGGACTATCCGCAGCTGATAAGCAAGGACCTCCGATGTGGTGTGAAACCTGAAGGCGTCACGATCGGTGTTCCCATCACCTCGCCAAAAGCCCTTCAGCCATTCGGCAAGTTTCTCATCGCTTAGATACAACATCCAATCCGGAAGTCGTTTCGTAGGAGCGATCTTGCCAAATAAGTTCTCCATCAACTCGCATAGCAGAACCGAGCCAATACGAACTTCGCAAAGATTATTAATCCAGACCTTCTTTGCCTTGACCCCAAAGAGGTTGTAGAGAATCTCGGTGACGTCGTCAGCAAAACGCTCCTCGCGTTTACTGAATGAGAGCTGTAGTGAATGACCTTTAGCCGCGACGCTGCCTTCGGCAACGTAATAGCCAGTGAGACGCATAAAATCGGCACCGACAGGAATCTGAGCAGGGATGAGCGTTTTGACGTTTCGACGAGAGAGCTTGCCATTCTTGACCTCAGTCCCTTCTATCACGCTGGCGATATTGATGGTGTCGCAATCGCGGACTTCTCGAAGCCGGGGATAGAGCACAAAGTCTTTTTCGGTTAGCTCCCCTGCAGATTTCCATTGAATACCAGTTTCACCTTTCCGCCCACACAGGATTTCATGGTTTGGTGTGAGCAAGAACGGTTCATCGCAGTAATAGGTCTGAATCTTCACAAGATTTCCCTCATACGGACGACGAAAGAGCCGTCGAACCTCGCAAAATGTCCCATCGTGTGCTAAGACCCTGTCTCCAACTTTTAGCTCAGCAATGGTTTTCGGCTCTGGATTCGCAATGACCTTGGTTGTTGGTGGAACGCACCAGTAGATGTCATCCTCGCGAAGATCCAGCGCCCACTTGGCCGTTTGGTAGTGACCCACCATCGCGTACTGCCGGTGCAGCGCGCCTTTCGATTTTCCGGTTGAACCGGAGGTGTAGTGGATAATCAGCCCATCATCCACCGTGAGCCATTCCGGCTCAAGCCAATCGGAGGCGTTGGCCATCTCCGCTTCATAGCTGAGTTCGCCAGGCGCAAGCGGCCCTTGCGCTCCAACGAGGATGAGATATTTCAGGGCTGGAAGCGCCTGACGGGGAATGCGGTTCTTGAGGGCCGGCGTAGTCACGCAGGCGATGGCTTCGCTATCCGCGAGACGATCCTGAATCGCCTGCTCCATGAACGCCTCGAACAACGGGACTGGGATGGCACCGATGCGGTGGATCCCCAGGATGCTGATGTAGAGTTCTGGCGTGCGCGGAAGGAAGGCTGCGACCCGGTCGCCTCGCTTGACGCCGAGGCTCTTGAGGACATGCCCAAAGCGGCAGGTCAGCCGCTTGAGGTCATCAAAGGTGTAGCGCTCGTCCCGTCGGTCAAAGTCGGTAAACAAGAGAGCAACGGTATTCTTGCGCTGGGAGGCGGCATGGCGGTCGATCGCTTCGTGGACGATGTTGACCCTGCCGGTCTTGGACCAGTCGAACTCGCGCTCGACGTCTTCCCAGCGAAAGGTTCGTGAGGTAGCGTCATAATCATTGAGGTTCGCGTCGATGTGTTTAGGCTTGCGCTCCCACTCGGCTTGGGTCGTCAGGAAACTTGGAATTTCAACCTGCTCATTGGCCATTCTTACCCTCCTGACGCAAGTCCACAGTCCATAGTCGACAGTCCACAGAGGCCTGCTTGCCGAACTGTGGACTATGGTCTATGGACTATCGACTGATTATTCGACGAGTACGTAGGTCCGTGGCTGAAGCGGCGCTGGGGCATTGAGGCGCACCAACATCCACACGCTGATCGCCAGGATGACCAGACTAGCGAGTGTCCCAAGAAATCCTGGCCAGGCGACCCACAGACCGGCGGCCAGGATGTTGACGAGTGTCAGGGGGAGCAAGAACTTCCAGGCCAAGCCCATCAGTTGATCCACGCGCAGACGAGGAAAGGTCCCGCGCAGCCACACCAGGACAAACACCAGTGCATACGTTTTCGCGAAAAACCACATCCAGGACGGCACGGGTTCACGGGCAAACATCACCGCCGCACCCACGGACATCACCACACAGAAGACTCGGAGGGGACGCGGGAGGGAGCGCGCCATCGCAAGCGCCAGCACACCGACCAGCAAGAACGGCCAGAGCGGAAGCTGTGGACCGTGCCAGCCACCTAAGAATAGGGTCACCGTGAAAGCGCTGATTGCAAACGCTTCGAGAAACTCGGCCATGTACCAGAGGGCAAACTTCATGCCGCTATATTCGGTATGAAAGCCGGCGACGATCTCTGATTCCGCCTCTGGCATGTCAAAGGGGGTGCGGTTGACCTCGGCAATCCCGCTTAAGAAAAAGATCAGACAGCCAACAACGCCCCACGGGGTGAAGACAAACCACTGCGTGGCCTGTGCCTCCACGATGCCGACGGTCGAGAGCGTCCCCGTCACCATAATCACGACGACCACAGACAACACTGAGGGAACCTCATACGAGATGATCTGGGCCACGGCGCGCATCGCCCCAATGAGCGAAAACTTGCTGCGTGAGGCCCAGCCGCCCATGAAGATCGCATAGGAGCCGATGGAAGAAACCGCCAGGAAATATAACAGTCCCACGTTCAGGTCCACCGCCACCATGTTGCGTCCGAACGGCAGTACCGCGAAGATCAGAATCGGCGGGATCACCGCGAGGACTGGCGCAAGGTAGTGCAGCAACCGGTCAGCGCCTTCAGGGACGATGTCTTCCTTAATGAGCATCTTGAGGCCATCGGCGAGCGGTTGGACCAGGCCGTAGTAACCCACCCGGTTTGGCCCAAAACGGTTCTGCATGCGCGCAATGATTTTGCGCTCAAGCCAGGTGAGATACATCATGATGACTGGTGCGACCGCCGCGATGGTCGCAACCGGCACCAAGAGCGACAGCCAAGGCATGAGAAAACTCGGTAGGAAACGATCCGCAGCCTCGAGCACCCGTTGAGCGAGATTGACGAAGAGTTGATCGAGCACGGGCGTCACGAGGGTTGGTGTGGGTTCGAACTGGTGGGTGTCGAAGCCGAGGCTTGAGTCTTTTTGGCCTTGGCCGAGAGTCGCTGGTCCACAACGGCGGATTCGGCTGGTTTAATCTGGCGGAAGTAGTCCGCGCTTTTCAAGAGCTCATCCTTGTTGAAGACCAGCGGGCCTCCGCGGTCATACGCGGAGAGTTCATACTGATTGTCCATCTCAATCGCATCGAACGGACAGACATCGACGCAGATCCGGCAGGACATGCAGATGGACATATCGATGTCAAATTTCGCAGGATAGGGCCGGCCGTAGGCGTTCTTCAGCGGACGACCCTGCGCATCCTTTGCATGCTCGATGAAGATGCACTGCGGGGGGCATTCCTGCTCACAGATTTTGCAGGACACGCACCGTAGGTCCTCCGGGGTCTTGTCGTAGACGAGAAACGGGAAATAGCGGAAGCGTTCCGGATGCGCTTGCTTGACTTCAGGGTACTGGATGGTGAAGAGCCCATTGCCCGTCGGAACCCGCAAGAGCCGCCACAGCCACCGTCCGACAGGGTAGGTTCCGATAAACTCCCGGAACGTCACAAGCATGCCTTTGAGCACGCCGGCGCCGATCATCCCACCACCTGCCGCTGGGTTCGCCATAGGCGAACCCGTTCTTCGTATCCAGGGTGTGAATGCGTTCTCTCTCGAGTAAGTTTCATGGTAAGTCGAAGAAGCCCGCCAAATGGCTGGGTGCGACAGGTGGTGGGATCATCGGTCCACCTCTCCCATCACGATATCAACGGACCCGAGGATAATGATCACATCCGCGACCTTCTGCCCCAGACACATGTCCTCAAGAACCGTCAGATTGATAAAGCTCGGTGCCCGGATATGGTAGCGGTAGGGCTTGGGGCTCCCATCGCTGACCAAGAAGAAACCTAACTCCCCTTTTGGCGCCTCGATCCGCCCGTACGCTTCCGTGCCTTTCGGCGGGCGGAAGGTTCTCGGGGCTTTCACAAGCGCCGCGCCCTTGGGACTCATGTGCGGGCTTGAGGTCGGCAATTCTTTGAGTGCCTGCTCGAGGATCTTGAGACTCTCGCGCATTTCCAGAATCCGCACGTAATAGCGGTCATACACATCGCCGACGGTCCCCAGCGGCACCTTGAACGCAAAGCGTGGGTAGATCGAGTAGCCGTCAGTCTTACGGATGTCGTAGTCCACGCCTGAGGCCCGCAGCATGGGACCGGTGATGCTGGCGTTAATCGCCAGCTCCTTCGGGAGGATCCCCACGTGCTGCGTCCGCTGACGGATGATCTCGTTTTCAGTCAGGAGCTGCTCAAATTCATCGAGGAAGTGCGGGTAGTTCGCGACCACCTCCCGCGCTTGCTCGACAAAGCCATCCGGCAGATCCTCGCGCACCCCGCCCGGCCGAATGTAATTGCACATCATGCGCGAGCCCGACGCCATCTCAAACAGATCCAAGATCTTCTCGCGCTCGCGAAACGCATACAACAGGGGCGTGCCGAACGCCCCCATATCGTTAAGGAGGAAGCCGGTCACCGCGGTGTGGTTGATCAGACGGGTGAGCTCCGCCATGATGACGCGGATGTATTCGCCCCGCTCTGAGACGTCGATGCCGGCCAGTTTCTCAATCGCCAGGGCTAAGCCGAAGTTATTCGTCATCGCGCAGAAATAGTCCAGCCGATCCGTAAACGGAAATGAGGCGATGTAGGTAGCCCCCTCACCGATCTGCTCGTGGTTGCGGTGCAGGTAGCCCATTACGGGTTTGAGCTTCATCACGTTCTCCCCGTCGAGCTCAACCTGCATACGGAACACGCCGTGGGTCGAGGGATGCTGCGGCCCCAGGTTGACTTCCAGGGTTTGCGTGTCCAGCGCCCTGTCAGCCATTTTTAAAGGAAAAAAGTATTTGACAGTTTATGTAATTCATGGTACCCTTGGATGTGAGAACAGGAGGACAGACACACATGCTCTCAAAACTCACGCGTGGGAACCAGCTCACCATCCCCAAACGCATCGTTGAACAGGCTCGCCTGCAAGTCGGGCGCGACTACTTGGACGTCGTCTACGCGAATGGAGTCATTGTCCTGAAGCCCGTCGACGTCGAAGAGCGCGTTCCCCCGGAGACTTACGAGACGCTTCTCAAAGAGGCCTTCACGGTCAAGCCTGGCGATGTCGTAGCGGATGCGCGGAGGGCCGGGTCGGTCTTGAAGAGGCGCATGAAGAAGCGCTAAATGCAGTTTATCTACAAGGAGCGCTACCTCAAGCGCTTCGATCGGTTCTCCGCAAGCGACCAAGCCTTCATCCTCGAAGCTGACCGCCAAATCCGAACGTACTACGTAACCCGCCAAGCCCCCTTTGGGCTTCGCATGAAGTTGCTCTACGCCACAGCCTCCGACAAAATCTTCGAGGCCCGTGTCAGCCGTGCCATCCGAATCGTCTGGGCCGAGCGGGGTGAGACGGCAGTCTTTGTCCTTGTTGGCCTTCACGACGAGGTCAAACGCTACCTTCGTTCCCTCCGCTAACAATCCGTGTACAAAAGGATGCTGCGGCCCAAGGTTCACCTCCAGCGTCTGCGTATCCAAGGTCTTTTCAACCATCATTCATCATTCCGCATTCCCCCGGCCCGCCGTTGAATCCCAAAGCCGGGGCGGGCGAATTCTCTGCCCGCCTTTTGGATCCCGGGGCAGGCGGGCACATTTACACAGGCTCTTCCAGCGCGTCTTGATCTTCTACGACGTAGTCCTTGCGAAGCGGATGGCCCTTGAAGCCCTCCCACATCAGGATACGACGTAAATCAGGATGTCCCTCAAACGTGACGCCAAACAAATCGTACACTTCCCGCTCTTGAAACTCCGCGCCACGATAAATCGGAACGAGTGAGGGCATCACCGGATTGGCACGAGGCAGCTTCGCTTTGATCGCCACTGGACCGTGCCGCTTGGTCATCGAATAGAGGTGGTAGACCATCTCGATTCGCCCTGCCCCGCCAACGGCGGGATCTGGCGGATAATCGATAGCGGTAAGGTTGGCGACGTAATCCATCTGGTAGTCCGGCGCGTCTTTTAAGAAATGGCAGACGCGGAGCAGATCTCTGGACTCAACGAGCAGATAGGGCCCTTCGACCCCCATCGATGTGCCGGGGACCTGGTGCTCAATCGCGACTTTGAGATCTTCAACAGACGGCAGCATCAGCTGGGGGGTGTGAGGGCATGCTTGGGGGCGGGATGGATTTCGAGTTTCCAAACGTCCGCATTATAGCGAGGCACAAGTCCGTGCTCACCAAACTCTGGAATGGGATACTCAGCCTGTTTCTCGTCGATTGCATCTTTCATCGCGCGGCCCTTGATTTTCTCTTGTAACTTGATGAGCCCCTCAAGGAGCGCTTCCGGCGTGGGAGGACAGCCTGGGATGTACACATCGACCGGGATGTAGCGATCGATCCCTTTGAGGACGTTATAGCCCTTGTGGAACGGGCCGCCCGACGTTGCGCAGGCGCCCATCGAGATGACGTATTTCGGCTCTGCCATCTGGTTATAGAGCCTGACCACTTGCGGGGCCATTTTCTTCGTCACGGTCCCGGCCACGATCATCAAATCAGCTTGCCGGGGGGAGGCGCGGAAGATCTCAGAGCCAAACCTCGCAATGTCATAGCGGGAGGCGGCGGTGGCAATCATCTCAATGGCGCAGCAGGCCAGCCCAAACTGCAGGGGCCAAATGGAATTGGACCGGCCCCAGTTGACCAGCTGGTCCCAGGCCGTCACGTAGATCCCCTGTTTTTGGAGCTCGCTTTTTAATCCCTCGTCAATCGCCATTTCAGACTTCAGACTTCAGACTTCAGACTTCAGATCGTCAACGCCCACTGACGTCTGTTGTCTGATGTCTGAGGTCTGCTCTTCTCAGTGCCACTCCAGAACCCCTTTTCTCCACGCGTAGGCGAGTCCCACCGCGAGGATCGCCAAAAAGACCATCATCTCGACGAACGCGACCCATCCAAGCGACTGCCAGATCAGCGCCCAGGGATAGAGAAAGATCACCTCAACATCAAAGATCACAAACAGCAAGGCGTACACGTAATACTGAACCCGAAACTGCACCCACGGATCGCCGGTGGATTCTAACCCACACTCGTAGGCAGAGGTCTTGGATTCACCGGGCTTCTTTGGAGCCAGGAACTTCGCCAAGATCAAGGGAAACACGGCCAGCACCACCGCGACCAAGGTGAGCAACCCGACAAAAAGATATTGTTGGGCGTAGCCAGGGTTCATCGGTTCGTGTCTGTGACGAGCGCTGGGTGGTGAGGCTTTAGGATGCGACGGAGACAATCTCGTCGCTTGAGAGGACGACCGCTTCAATCCGTTGCGTGTCTTCACGAGGCCTGTTGGCAACGGATGGTCGTACCCTGATTCGCTTCTCAGCCTTCGAGATCGAAGCCTCGGTGCGCCTGGCCTTTAACTCGCCAGCGTCTTGGTCAAGATACCGTTCCCAGCACATGGTCCACCTCCGCCCTTCCAATGGCGTGTGACGAGAGGCGCCTCTCACTGCTCGTCTCTGACAATGTCTTATGGTACACTGAGGTGATGCGGAAGGCAAGTCGCCTCTTTGCGGCGATCCATGCCATGACCACGTGGGTCATGATTGGCGTGCTGACCGTGGGGTATTCGCTGGCCATCATGGTGTGTGCCCCTCTCCTGCGGCTTGTCGATCCGAAACGAACACTCCTCCATTGGTTGGCAACGCTCTGGGGGCAGTCGATTTTCCTCTGCCATCCCTCGTGGCACCTCACAGTCAGCGGGCGCGAACATCTCGATCCGCGCAAGCCCTACATTCTCACCTCGAACCATCAGAGCCTGCTGGACATCATGGCGCTCTTTTCCCTGCGCCGGCAGTTCAAGTGGGTGTCCAAGGACAGCCTGTTCAAGATCCCGTTCCTCGGCTGGGCCATGGCCCTGACGGGCTATATCAAGCTCACCCGAGGACAGTACGGGAGTATCCGAACGACCTACGACAAAGCCCGGCAGTGGCTGGCGGCGGGAATCTCCGTGTTCTTCTTTCCGGAAGGCACACGCAGTCGGACGGGACAACTCTTACCATTCAAAAGTGGGGCCTTCCAGCTCTCGCTGGATACCGGCACGCCGGTGGTGCCCATCGTGATCAGCGGCACACGCGATCTGCTCTCACGAGGCAAGTGGCGATTCCGCCGCAGGTCCCAGGTGCGCATCGTCGTTCTGCCCCCCCTGGATCCATCCCGCTACCGCCATCTCGGGCCTGATCGCTTTCGCGACGACACCCGCCAGCTCATCCACCAAACGCTTCAAGCGCTTTCCGTCTCGTCCTAGACGCCGCCCCAGCGCTGCGCGTCACCCGGCTTGATGAAGCCGTGACAGCGCTGCGGATGGAACAGTTGGGCCAAGATCTCAAGCCCATCGACCAGCCGCGGTCCTGATCGGTTGTAATAGGCCGGGCCGTTTACGAGATACACCCGGCCAGATGTGACGGCGGGAAGGCCATGCCATCCTGGCAATGCCAGCAGGATGTCCAACTCTTGCTTCGTTCGCTCAATGGGAAATCCGCAGGGCATCATCACGAGCACGTCGGGCTGCGCCTCAACCACGCGCGGCCACTCGATAGCGCGGGATGGTTCCCCCGCTTTCCCAACCACCTCCTGCCCGCCCGCCAGCTCAACCATCTCCGGTACCCAGTGCCCACAACCCATGAGCGGCTTCAACCACTCCAAGCAGACAACCCGCGGTCGCGTCGTCGCATCCGCCACACACCGCTTCACGTGTTCGATCCGAGTCTGAAGCGTTTCGACGAGCTGAAGCGCCGCGGGCTTGCGCCCAAGCGCCTTGCCCACCGCGAGGATCTCATTCAACATCTCCGTCAAGGTGTGGGGATGGAGCGCCACGATATCCGGACGAGAGGACAGGGCGGTGATCGCCGCGTGCACCGTCGAGACATCAACGGCGCACACATCGCACAGCTCCTGTGTGACGATGACATCCGGCTGCAAGCGCTTCAGGAGTTCCACATCAACCCGATAGAGGCTGTCGCGGCGCCTGAGATGGTCGAGGACGAGGTGATCGATCGCCTCGCTGGACAGCTGGTCTTGATCGATCACGCTCTGGACCACGCGCGGTTTCTGGCGGGCTTGGGGAGGAAAATCGCACTCATGGGAGACCCCGACGATCTCCTCGTCGAGCCCAAGCGCGAAGAGCATCTCCGTGGCGCTTGGGAGCAAGGAACAGATTCTCATCGCGTGGCAAGACGTTGCGTCAGGTACCGCGCAGTCTGGCTCTCTTGTGGATGTCGAGCCACCTCAGCGACGTAGCGCTGCACGTCCGCTGGCGTGTCAAGATCCGCAATCGGCTCAAGGCATCGCACGGCAAGGTGCAAGCGTTCAATCTGCTCCAAGGTCCGCCTGAGCAGCCGTGGCGTCGACCAGGGCATGCCATCAAACAATTCAGGAATCAGCCGGGTCAACCCCAGGAGGTGGTAGCCGCCATCGACCGTGGGACCCAACACCACATCGGACCGGTCTAAGGACTCAAAGGCTTGTGCGATCCATTGGCGTGAGAGGTCGGGCGCATCGCTGCCCAGGACGACCACACGGTCTGCGCCTTGTTCAAACGCCCATTGAAACGCATGCACCAACCGCTCACCGAGCGTAGAACCATGCTGAAGGAACATCGCGTGGTGCGATCCAAGCCATGCCAGATCAGGAAACGTGTCATTGGCCGCATACGCGATAGCCAAGTGAATCCCTGGGAGGCTGCGCACGAGTTCCAGTGTGTCCATGACCAGACACCGATAGAGCTGGCAGGCGTCATCGGCTGACCATGCTGGAAGCAGTCGCGTCTTCACCTCACCGGGACTTGGGGCTTTGACAAAGACGATCAACCACCGCTGACCCTGATCCGCACGAACCGTGCTGGGACGTGTGAAACGCGCTGTCATGCGGGCGCTTTCCATCA
>CAYJTP010000007.1:0-21323 GCA_964373175.1 uncultured Planctomycetales bacterium | reverse complement strand
GCACGAACCGTGCTGGGACGTGTGAAACGCGCTGTCATGCGGGCGCTTTCCATCAGCATTCACGAGGACGTGGCCGCGTGTTTGTCAAGCATCTTGAGCAGGCGAGCCATCGCCGCGTCAGGCGACTTGCCCAGGTGCACTCGAAGGACACGACGCTTGCGCTCCTGGAGGGCCTGAACATCGCCAATCGCCTGGGCTTGCTTCAGCACGCTGAAGGTATAGGCTTTGCCTGGCACGGGGAGGTCAATCGGATCTTCCGCCGTGAGAAAGAGCAGCGCGACTCGGTCCGGCCCGCCCTTGTGTAACTGACCTGTGGAGTGGAGATACCGCGGGCCATAGCCGAGCATGGTGGCCACACCAAGCCTCGAAGCCAACCGATTGCGAAAAGCTTCCACCGACGCGTCAAGGGCAGCGGTTCTGGGAAGAAACGACAGCACCGCGACGTACTCGCCCGACCTCACCTGCTGGAGCAGCGCCTGCAGCGCGTCCTGAATTGAACGAGGCCCTCGCGCTCCATAGACCGAGACGTCGCCTTCTGTCACAATCGGCTCATCGGACGGCAGTGTCCCCTCTCTCGCGAACCGTTCGAGGAGAGCTTTCGTGCGGTCTTTACTTTCCTGAACGTTTGGCTCATCAAACGGGTTCAGCTTCATCAAGCTGGCCACAAGCGCTGTCGCCAGGAACCAGCGGATCGCCTCACTGCCGAGGTCGTATTCGTCTTGCCACCGAATACGCACGATGGGGTATCCCTCTTTGGCGAGCCCCTCAACGGTGTGGGTCACCTCCCGATCAGGTTGAGCGGCGAGTTGCAGGTCCACAAACAAGCGATCGGGCGAATAGGCTGTTGTATCCCGAAGCGGTTCGCCATGGATCGGAATCAATCCGTTGCCGACCTTCCCTGTGCTTTCCGCAATCAATTGCTCGATCCAAACCCCAAATGCCGCCAGTTGCGGGGCGCAGAGAAGGGTCACTTTATCTCGCCCCTCCGCCGCCGCTTCGCTCAAGCACGCCGCCAACTGAGCTGCTGGATTCTCTGAGAGCGCAGCCGACGGCTGACAGTTCTCGAGCATCGTCTTGGCGCGTGCCAGCAGGCGGCGAATGTCGATGCCCATGAGGGCGGCCGGCACCAACCCGAAGCACGTGAGGGCAGAAAACCGTCCGCCCACGTCTTGACCGGTCGTGGGGCCGTGGACAAAGACATGACGAAATTGACGTTGCCGAGCCTGCGCTTCAAGCGGTGTCCCGGCATCCGTAATCGCGATGCAGTGCTGACCCGCTTGATCGCCCTTGAGGGTCCGGAGCTGTTCGTAGAAGTAGTCGCCCAACGCGCTCGATTCTGTGGTCGTGCCAGACTTACTCGAGACGATGAGGAGGGTGTGTTCAAGCGGTGCACGACGCTGCGCTGCTGCGATGGCCACCGGATCCGTCGTGTCCAGTACCGCCAGATCAAGCCAGCCAGCAGCAACGCCTAACGTCGCTCGACACACTTCCGAAAACAAGCTGCTGCCACCCATCCCAAGGAGCAGCGCATGGGTCAAGCCCGCCTGTCGGATCTCGTGCGCGGCGGCTTGGATCATCGCGACCTGCGACTCCATCACCGAGACGATCGAAAGCCAGCCAAGCCGCTCGCGGATGTGTTGTTGTTCGGCAGGATTGGCGCTCCAGAGGCTTGCGTCTTTGTCACACAGCCTCGTCAGGAGCTGGTGCAAACGTGGTTGTGTCAGCGCAGCGGTGAATCGAGATTGAAGGACGCCGGGGAAGATCTGTTGTGTGGATCCCCTGCTCATAGAGGTCGCCTGGCTCATCACCAGGTGTGTGTGTCTGCTACCAGTATCGCACGATCGTTCCCAAGATGCCCAGTCCGGCTCTCACAGTGCCCATCACCGTTCCTGAAATTTTTGAGCGCCCAAGGCGCTTGCGATAGCGTACCGGCACTTCCATCACGCGAAAGCCCGCTTTCAGTGCAGCCAGTTGCATCTCGACATTCCACCCAAACGCTGGATCGCGCAACTTCAGTTGCATCAAGGCGCTGCGCCGAATCGCTCGGAATGGCCCCAGATCGGTGAACCGTTTCCCAAACCGCACGGCCATCAAGCGACACGACAACCAATTGCCAAGCCGTTGCTGCGGTGTCAACGATCCTGCCTCAGGCTGGCCCAGCACGCGGGAGCCAATGACCAAATCTGCTTGGTCGTACTCGATGGGGCGCAGCAGGGCGGGAAGATCTTCTGGATAATCCGAGTAATCTCCGTCGAGAAAGACGAGAATGTCGGCCTGCGTCGAGACGGCGTGCAATCCCGCTTGACAGGCCTGGCCATAGCCGCGTCGAGGCTCAAACACGACTTTCGCCTGCGCCGCCTGCGCCACGGCGAACGTGCGATCCGTTGAGCCATTGTCGACGACGATAATCTCCTGGACCTGATCCAGAGGGATTTCCCGCAGCACCAGGGGTAAGGCGTCTTCCTCATTATAGGCCGGGATGATGACGCTGACATTCATGGCGTGACTGTCACACTTCCCTTGAGCCTCAAGGCCTGAATGAGCAACCAACCATAGAGCGGACCGTACTCCACCCATTTCACCCAGGCGGGTAGCTGCCACACCCCCTCGGCGACATACCGAACCAACATGACATACGACAGCGCCACCAGACCTGAAAAGATGCTCCACCCCCAGGAAGGCCGAAGGCACAACAGGGGGATTAACCAGAGAAGATACCACGGTTCAAGAACGGGGGCTAGGAGAATAGCCGCTTGAATCATCTGCAGGGTGTAGCCGGTCAGATCACTGGTCCGCAAGGCCAGGATCACGCCAAGCAGCCCTAAGGCGATCCCACAGAACCCTCGAGCAAGAAGCGCAGAACCCAGGCACGTCTGAAGGAGGCCATACAGGGAGCTGTTAAACTCCCATGCCTTGGCGTACTGATCCCCTCCTGGAATGAGATGGGGGGTTCCAAGAAACGGCAGATAGCCCAGTCCCACGACCGCCACAAAGATTCCCAGATAGGTGGGCGCTCGGCGCAGATAAAACGGCACCAGGAGCAGAGACGTAAACTTTGACAGAAAGGTGAAGGCAAAGGCGACCGTCCCTGCGAGGCGTCTGCGAGACTCCCACAGCGCCAGACCCAGCAATAACCACAGCACCCCAAGGGGATCGTTGTGTCCGCTGGCAGCGACCTCGATGACCACGAGAGGATGCCACGCGTAGAGCAGGCAGAGGAATGGAGACAGCCCATTTCGGATCAGGATGACGATCAGCAGTCCGATGATCGCAAGATCGCAGACAAGAAAAGACCATTTCTGTGCGAGGACGGTTGGGACAATCCACACCCCCACCCGAAAGGCAAACTGAGTGAGGGGCGGATAGACCGTGGCGATGTCTTTGTGATTGATCGACTGCCACTCCTTGGTCCTCAGCCACGCCAACGCCTCATCCTGGGGAGCGTAACGGTACGGATTGATGCCGGCCTGCTGGACCCGCCCATCCCAGAGATATCGATACGCATCGTCTGAGAGGCTTGGCACCAATCCGATGAGGGTGAGACGAAACACCACACTGGCCAAGACAATGCCGATGAGTGCCGCTCGATTGGCGAGGGCGTCACGAGCCGTCGCGTGACGCACCCACCACACGACCACGAGGTACAGACAAAACGCCAACCCAAAATAACCCAGGAACTGCGCGGCGTGCTGCCGAAGGTCCCCCAACTGGGCCATGCGCCAGTACACCAGCTCAAAGAGCCCAAAGGCCACCACCAACCACGCAGTCCGCAGACGCATCGCAGCACCCTATGGAGGAGGTGGCATCTTGCGCGTGATCATGAGATCATCGAAATACGCCACAGCCTCAGAGTGGGTGTTGTCGGCATCGGTCATGAGGCCGATCGCCACGACATCCGGCGGATCCTGGCCGAAACACCGTTTGTAATCCTCCTCGATGTTTCGATGCACCGTCTGCCACGTCCCCAGCCGCTCAGGACCGCTGTCCACCACGATGATCTTCGACTGGCTGGAAAAGGCGCTGTTGATGATCGTGCCCACAGGCAGATGGGCTGACCAGACATAATCGAGGTTGCGCTTCTGCCACGGCAGGCCTGGTGTCTCAAAGTACACATACACGCGGGCGGCCGCGTCGGAGCCCTCCTTGCGGGTCAAGTCCTCGCGCTCGATCAACCGATCCACCCGCCACCGCCAACTCAGCCACTCATAGGTGTCGGGATTGAAGCGAAAGGGACACAGGAGGATTGAGGCGCCGGCGTGACTCGCGGCTTTCAACACGCGAAACCCATTGAGCTCGTCGATGGCATAGTGAGTCCGCCCCCTCACCTCAACCTCTCGCCACCGTCTGGTGTCGAGCTGATCGAACGGCTCCATGAACAGCATGAAGGGCGTGGGAGCGGGGAGGAGCGGCCTGACAAGCGGGCCGAGCGGAATGGCAGCCGACAAGGGCTTTGACGCGCAGCCTGTCACGACGAGGCAGGTCACGAACACCCGCCACGATGGATAAAACAGGATCCTCGGGAAATGCATCCTGAGTCGATGCGAAAAATGAATCCTGCGGCTCAACAACACCCTGGGCCGCAGGCCGAGCCACCACGCATCCCTGCCTGCGCCCCCGCTGCTTCGCTCTGCGAAGCAAAGCGTGCGGGGGCAGGCAGGTCAACAATGGACGCGTCCGGCTCCGTCACAGTAAAGACCCGCTGGTAGGGTGGGTGGGAAAGCTTGGCGGCCGTGTCCGTGCACACTTCAATCGCCACATCGCGTGGGAACAGATGCCCTTCTTCATCCATGACCGCTTTGAACGGGCCGTGGTAGATGGCACGTTGTCCGGTGTACGTGCAGCCAGCGGTCTTCTCGAACTTGTACCCGCGCACCGTCACCGAGTAGAACTGATAGTCTTCCCCGCCTGCCCCTCGCTCATCTGGGCGGGCAGGAATCGTCCGATAGAATGTCTTCGTGAGCACCTGAACGCCGTAGAAACCAGCGTGCTCGGTATAGGCGAGAAACTCCTCCTCGGTCAGCGCCCCGACGGTACATTCACCCCAGAGTTGTTCGTTGACTTTCAGATGCGCAGGCACTGGTCGGTCCGAGACAATATCGGCCACGCACATCCGCCCATGATCCTTCAAGATGCGCCACATCTCGCGAAACACCGCTCGCTTGTCCGGAGAGAGGTTGATGACGCAGTTGGAGGTGACGACATCCGCCGTCTTCTCTTCAATGGGGACGCACTCGAGATAGCCTTTGCGGAACTCAACGACATCAAAACCAAGATTCCTCGCCACGATTGGCCGACACCGGTTTGCGATCTCCAGCATCGCCTCGGTCATATCAACCCCCACGACGCGTCCTGTTGGACCGACCTGCTTTGCTGCGATGAAACAGTCAATCCCCGCGCCGCTTCCCAGATCCACCACGATCTCCCCTGCCCTGACCTCTGCCTGGGCAATGGGCGAGCCGCATCCGTAGAACCGCTCGAGAACCTCGCGAGGGATGTGCGCCACATCGGCCTCGTCGGGTTTGACCGGACAACACAGTGCCGCTTGTGGTTGGTGCGCGACTTTCGTGTAAAAACCGCGAACCAGCTCCCGAGGTTTCTCGACATCGAAGGCGAGCACACAGTTGGAGTGCAACGTCGCAATCTCCACGGGGCTGCTCTGTGTGGAAATGGGCTGCCCACACGCAACGGAGCCCTCACCCATCGCGTGGATGAGCCGTGGAGCGTCGTAGCCGCTTCGGCGATTGACCAGCGTCTGGCGGGTCTTGGCAAGCTCCACCATGAGATCCTTGATCATCATGACATAGAGCGGGTAGTAAGGATCCTCACCAAGGAAATCCCCAGAGTAAAAGTAGCTATGTTCGAGATCGCCCCCACCCGTGAAGAACCGGAAGGGATCATGGGCAAGCGTGGTCTTTTGGGCAACACTGGCTTGCCGGATCGTTTGCAAGACGGGGCTGTTCAGCCAGAGATCCTTGAGGCTCAATCCATTGAGCGCCTGCCCACAGTCTAGCGGTTTGTGATTCGCAAACGCCGCCGAGGGGTAGACATGCCCATCCGCATAGACGCACACGCTCGACCAGCCCTGGTTGCCAAGATCGTACTTCACCTGCGGGCGGCCGTTCACCCGGAGCTTCAATGATTCGTCGTTATCCACCATCACCCCCAGCTCATTGGCGCGCCGCTTGACGCTGCGAACCGCGTCGATGAGCTGCGGCATGGTGGGGAACAAGCCATTCGTGCCTTCGAGGACTCGTCCCCGCTTGTGCAGCCACATGAGATGCTGGGCCTTGGCGCCCAGGTCCTTGGCCAACTGCGTGAGGCCAGCCAGCTCATGACAGTTCGTGGCAGTCACCACCGTCGTCAGGGAGGTGTCAAATCCCAGGGCGCTCGCGTGGCGTAAGCCCTCGGTGGACGCGGCAAAGGAACCCGTGCCCCGAATCGGATCGTTGGTGGACGGACTGGCTCCATCGAGACTGACCTGAAGTTTGAGGAGCTGACGATCGCAGGAGGCCAGTTCCTTGAGCAGGGCTCCCCGAAACAGGGTGGCGTTGGTCAAGAGGATCAGTTCCGCGTGCTTCGTCTCGGTGAGATACCGGATGAGCTCGAAGATATCCCGCCGGACGAAGGGTTCTCCTCCGGTGATGTAAAATCGAGTGGTCCCAAGCTCATCCAACTCGTCAATGAGCCGGACCACGTGTTCCGTAGGCAAGCCTCGTTCGCCGGAGGGGGAGGAGCTGACCAGGCAATGCGTGCAGGTGAGGTTGCAGGAATTGTTGGTATGGAGCCAGCATTCGGTCAGACGATCCGGGACGAGATAGGCGGATCGTCCTAAGTACGGCTCCCGCACCACCGGTTCGGGTTTCGCCAAACCCACCCGCAGCAATTCCTGGACGAAGCTGAAGGCATGGAGCCAGGCCTTTGCAAGGTCCAGCTGGTAGGTCGCCGCATAGCGCCTCACCAGTTCCCCAAAGGGAAGTGGCGCGGCAAGCCACTCAAGGAGTTTGGCACCCCGTTCCTCCGTGGCCACCCAGTGCGGGGCCTGCGCATCGATGAAGATCCAGAGGTCTTGATCACGCCAACAAAACAACGACGGCACGTGGATCACGCTGGTTCGGGTGAGCTCCATGGTCTCCTCCGTCTGGTTCCTCTTGCGTTGACATCCCTGCGAGAGGTGATGGGTCGAGGCTTGCGCGGTAAGAAAGCGAGGTGGGGATGGGTAGAATCAACGAACAACGGAAGAGAGAAGCGAGAAGAGCACGGAATGATGTCGGTGGGATCTGCCGCCCAGCCTACGCGCATGACCACCACCCTCATCCCCTACGCCGATCAGCTCAGGGCCATCAGTGCCTGAGGGCTCGCGTGGCGGTGGGCAATGGAACAACACGGTACCCCACGCGAGGATGCCGTTTGCACCGCTTGGACTAACGGCTTACCCCGCCACCAAGGCCGGGTTCACTTCAGCGATTCTGCGGCACTCAGTTCCCCGCTGTGTTCAGCTTTCAGGTCGAGGTACGGAGCCAACTTTGCCCACGTCTGTTTCCCCACGACCCCATCAACCTTCAGGCCGTTGACTTGCTGAAACTGCGTAATGGCCTCACGCGTCTGTGGTCCAATCTTGCCATCAACAGCTCCCTGATAGAACCCGGCGTTCTTCAGCGCTTGTTGAATCTCCTTTTTGGAAGGCTTAAGCATCGTCCCGGTTGAAGAGACTCCCGCAGTTGCTGCAGTTCCCGAGGGCTCACCCATGGCTTCCATGGGGGACGCGGCTTGCGAAGACGACTTCAGACTGGTCCGCTCAAGCTGGCCGATCCGCTGGTCAAGGAGGCCAACATCGGATTTGAGTTGATTGTGTTCCTGGGCATGCCGTTGCCCTGCGCATCCCGTGGCCATGACCGTGATGAGACCAAGCACTACCGCCTGCTTTCCCTGCATCATCCCCTCCATGTTTTTGTTCAGTGTATCAAACCCCACACCCTGCAATCAAGCCTTTTCCTCCCCGCCCCGACCACCGTTTCCACGACCTTACGGAGGAGGTTGCGCGATCTCGCGTACCTGATGCCGTGGTTCCAGTTGAAAGGTCGTATGGGTAATCCCGAACCGCTCAGACAACAGCTGATGCAACGCGGCTAAAATCGCCGGACCCTGTGTCAGCTCCTCGACGACAAGATGTCCGCTCATCGCCTCCATCCCCGTGGTGATTGTCCACAGATGCAGATCATGGATTTCATGGATCCCCTCGATAGTGCGCATCGCCTGGACGATATGCGCCGTGTTCAAGTGCGTGGGGGTTCCCTCCAACAACACATTGACTGACTGCTTGACCAACACCCAGGAGCTGATCGTGATGATAAACCCGATCACCATACTGACGAGGGGATCGGCAATGAGCCAACCCTTCTGGGCAATCAACAACCCCGCGACGATAACCCCGCATGAGCCCAGCGCATCGCCCAGCACATGCAACCATGCCCCACGGACATTGAGATTTCTGGTCCTGGCTCGAAAGAGGATACGGCCACTTGCGAGGTTCGCCCCCAGTCCCAAACAGGCGGCAATGAGCATCGGCACGGTGTGGATGGGTTGCGGATGGTGCACGCGATTGAAGGCCCGCACAAAAATCCAGATCACCATCAACCACAGGGCGACCCCATTGATCAAGGCGGCCAGGATTTCGGTCCGGTAATACCCATAGGTCTTCGCCGGGGTCGCGGGGCGCGTGGCAATCCACGAGGCAAACAGGCTCAGACTTAAGGCGCTGGCGTCGGTCAGCATATGCCCTGCATCGGCCAAGAGCGCGAGGCTTCCGCTCAAGAATCCTGCGATCAGCTCCACGAACATAAAACTCACCGTGATCAGGAGGGCCAGGATCAGTTCCCGTTGACCGCTTGGGCCTTCGCGTCGATGGGGATGCACGCTCATGGCGCCTTCACCCTGGTCAGCCGTTCCAGGAATTCACTGGCGTTCACAAACCCGCTGACCCGCAGGTCTGATCGTTCACGCCCGTTGGGATCAAAGACCAAGACCGTCGGGACCCCGTAGATCTCGTACTGGTCAAGGAGGGCTTCCGCCTGCGGCGGGACCTCGCGGGTGGCATCCACTCGCAGGGTGACAAACTGGGACAGTTGCGCCGCGACTTGGGGATTGCGAAACGTCATGTGATCCAATTCCTGGCAGGGGAGGCACCAATCGGCATAGATATCGATGACCACGGGACGCCCCTCATGCACAGCTTCTTGAAACCGCGCAGGGGTATAGGGCTGCCACGTCACTAAAGACGTCTCCGATCCATGCCTGATCGGCACAAACGCCACCGCTGCGCCAAAGACCACCACACCCACAAGACGCTTCGCCCACATCCACGTGCCCTGGAATCGGCTTGATTCAATCCAACCCAGATACACGCCAGCCAGTACAAGCCCACCAGCCACAAGCCAGTGGAAGACCGTGGCAGGCATCAGGGGCCTGACGAAATACAAAGCCAATCCAAACAGAATCACCCCCATGGCTTTTTTCACCCATACAAGCCACGGCCCCGCTTTCGGCCATCGGGAGATCCGATTCGTAAACACTCCCAAGAGGACATACGGCAGTCCCATCCCAAGGCCCATCGTTAAAAAGAGCCAAAACCCAAGCAAGGGATTTGCGAGCTGGCTCACGAACAACAACAACCCCAAGACAAATGGCCCAATGCACGGCGCGGCGATGAACCCGACGGTCAACCCCATGGTCAATGCCCCCCACCGACCCGCCGAGGCCTGTCCAAAGCGTTGTGCGATCCAGCGAGGGGGCCGCAGCTCATACAGACCAAACATACTCAACGCTAACGCCGCGACCATGAGCGAAACGACGATGAGCACGACAGGATGCTGGAGCCAGGATCCAAACAGCGCCCCGGTCTTGGCCGCCACGAACCCCAGCATGGCGTAGGTCAGCGACATCCCGAGGACATACAACATTCCAAGAGCCAGGAGAGAACGCATACGCCCGGCGGCCTGCCCGCTAAAAAAGGCCAGCGTCACCGGAATCATCGGGTACACACACGGCGTGAGGTTGAGCGCCAAGCCCCCAAGAAACGCCGCCACAAACCACACCCAGAAGGTTTGGCTGGCCAGCAGGTGTGTAATCCAGTCCATTGGAGTCACCGAGATGATCGCTTAGATGCCTTGGAGAACATCATGGGGGGCTTGCCTGAATCTGACGTGGAAGGTATCGCTGATCACTGTGAGGGTCCGTCTTCACGACATTGTAATCCCTCTCGGACGATCATGCAAGAATGCGCCTAGCAATACCCGTGCTGCTGAAACCACCCGAGAGCCATTCGAATGGCCTCTGCTACAGGAGTCTGCGACATGCCCAATTCGTGTTGGGCTTTCGTCCCATCGAGCCGATGGCCGCGTTGCGCGAATCGGATCGCCTGCCGGGACAGGAGCGGCTCGGTGCGAGTGAGGGCAGCCGCCAACTCACCCATGATCGACGCCGCGACCATTATCGAATGCGGGATCACCCATCGCGGGGCTCGCACACCAGCTTGTTGAGCCACCAGGTGCGCAAACGTGCGCACATCCAGATTCTGTCCAACAAGGAGATAGTGGTCCCCCACACGTCCTTGTTCAGCCGCGAGGATATGCCCCAGCCCGACATCGCCGGTATAGACGACGTTGAATTGATGGTCGATGTAGAACGGCACCTTGCCTTTGGCAAAGAGCAGGACGAGCCGCCCTGAGAAGGGGTGGGCGTCGTATTCCCCAATGCAGACACTCGGATTGACGATGACGACGGGAAGACCGGCTTCGACGTACGGCGTGACGGCGTGTTCCATGGCGACTTTCACGGTGGCATACAGCGGCCGCCAGGAGGTCAATGGCCAGGGCTCTCGATCCTCTTCGGTGGCGATCCCACCGGTTGGCGAGGAGATGGTGGCCGCGCTACTCGTATAGACGACCCGCTGAAGCTGAGGGGCGCGTTGGAACTCATCAAAGACTCGGCGGACTTGTTCGAGGCCTCGCGCAATCGCTCGGTCCCGACGATCGGTCAGGCGGGGATAATAGCCCGCACAATGAAAGACCAGCTCGCATCCGTCCAATACGGCACGGAGTTGCTGAGGATCCTCGATATTCACCTGAATCGTCTCAACAGCAAGGCCATCCAGTACAACCCGATACCGAGGATTCCGGTAGGTCGCGCGCACCATATAGCCTCTGGCTAACAGCGCCCGCACGACATGCGCCCCGATGTGTCCGGTCGCCCCTAACACAAGGGCTCGCTTCATCACGAGGCAGTGTCCTCGTTCACAGCACGCATGCCGTGATTGTAAGATGAGGTGAGCGCGTCCTGCAACTGTCTTGCGTTGGGGAGAGAATCGCGCGTCGTGAGCGCGGAGGGATTATTGAGCTGGTTGCAGGTTGAAACTGATGGTGCCTGAAGCCGCGGATTTATTCCCAGCTTGATCCCAGACAGAGTAGGTATAGAGGCCTGGTGAAGCGTAGATACTCTTCTTCGTCTTGCCATCCCACACAACGGTATGCGGCCCGGCAGTTGAGATGGCGCGTACACTCTGGATTTGTGTGCCACCCCTATTGAAGATCCGAACTTTCACATACCCGAGTTCCTCAGCGAGGAGCGTGAAGGCGATG
Organism: uncultured Planctomycetales bacterium; assembly: GCA_964373175.1. Lineage (GTDB taxonomy): Bacteria > Omnitrophota > Gorgyraeia > Aquiviventales > Aquiviventaceae > CAYJTP01. Next base: position 9,690 of record CAYJTP010000007.1, on the reverse strand, counting down.
GCGGCGGTCTGACCCGGGAAGAGGGGGTCCAGTGAAGCAGTGAGGCTTCCTAAGCGAGGGGCCGTGGTGTCAATCCGCACTTGGTCTTCCTTCTGGACAGTGCGACCTGTGCTATCCGTCCCCCTCACGTTGATCGTGTAAAACCCGTCCGGTAACCGGCGGCCATTGACGGTTCCATCCCACGTATAGCTCAGCGACTGCCCGATCCCGCTTTGGACTACCCCACCAACTGACAACGTCCAGTGGGTGGGATGATTAAAGGTCGCGCGAATGGTCGTCGTGTCCTGACCCCCATCGCCGTTTGGACTGAACGCCGTAGGATTTGCGCTGAGGCTGACCATCTGCAGGGGAACCTCTAAGCTCGCCCGCGTCATCGCCGTGCGGTCCGTCGGCATCCCGTCGCTCGGACGCAAGGGCGAGGGCACATTCGCCGAGGCAATGGAGAGCGTCCTGTCCTGCTTGGAGCCGTCGGCGGCTGGCGGAACCCGGGCTCCGTGCACAAGCAGCCACGAAGCGCTCAAGACAAAGGCCGCACATCCTACCTTCGGTGCGGTACGGCGTCGTGGACGATGACCTCTAGACATATCAAGCGCCTGTTGAGAGAAGAGACGGCTTTGATCCTACTCTTTCACTATTTCCCCACCAGAGTTACTGAGTCGCGCGCGGGGGAGCCTTCGCGTTGTGCACGACCACCCCACCCGCCACGTAGGTGTGGTAGGGGTTCACCTCAAGGTTGTAGACCTTCACGGGCTCGTGGATCTCTTGGATGGCTCTGATCGGTTCCAACGTACCCTGCGCGGTCAAGAGCATATTCCCCACCTTAAGGTCTCGCACCGCTACCCAATTCCCATTGGCATAGACCCGGTGCTCCGGCGTGACCTTGATGTGCTCATTCACAACGAGATAATGGCTGGCTTGATGTTCAAAGCGTTTCTTCACCCGATCCCGCTTGAGCGTCTTCGTCTTCTCATCAAAGGCCATAACGGCATCCCCCACCCTCACTGTCTCAATCGGCTTCAGCGAGCCATCGGCGAGCAAGACGGGGGTCCCAGCCAAGAAGCAAGTGGATGGCGTTGGCTGATGCGGCACAGGCGCATCGGTGCTCGTGTTCCAAAATGGATTATAGTGCCGCTTGGCCGCGATGTACCAGGCGGTGGCGCCAATATGCGGTGAGGCGTAATAGGAAAACCACGGAAAGCCTGTTGTGACCCCATCGTGGGAAGCGGCCACGATGCCCTTGCCATTGGTATTCTGTGCGCTCTGCTGGGCTCGGTCGAGCTCTCCCAGGTAGAGCGGGGAGTAGTCAGGGCCGCCATAGGTCCTGGAGACCTGATAGGCAGAGGCGATATGCGCAGTGCCTTCGAACCACACCCCGTCTGGAGTCGGTGAATACCACGGATCGAGTGGATCCACATTGATCCCATAATCGAAGCCCTGGAAGCCGTCGCTAGTAATCCTCAGGGTGTTATACACCCAATCAAGGACTCGCCCGTATGTACTGACGCGCCCCAAGGCGAGCAAGGCCCAGGCTTGCTGATCCTCCGGAAGGTTGGTCTGATTAAGGGTCACCACGTTGGTGCCCGGGTTCCACTTGGTGCCGGCCCAGAACTTGCCCCCTACACCATCCCAGGCGACGCGTTCAACGAACCGCTTGGCTTCCGTGGCGTATTGGTTCCAGGTCGCGTTGCCCGTGAGATCGTACAAGCGCATGAAGAAGACGTACAGATCGAGATTGTGCTCGGTTGATTTGGACTTGTTGTTCGGGTTGTCGAGGTACTCAGAACCACGATAAAACCCATAGCCTGAAGGATCCCGGAGTCTCGTGCCCACAAAGTTCGCGATCCTTTTGGCGGCGTCCAGATAGGCGACATTTGGATCGCGGCTGTAATAGGTCAGCCACGCCAATCCTACCCATGCAAGTTCGCCCGTCCTCGAAATCCAAAAATCATTAGCCGGAACCCATGGCGAGGTGGCCGTGGTCAGATCCTGATCTGACCGATACGCCTTCCGGAGTCGACCATCGTGGACCGGATCGTTGTTCTGGTACCAGAGGAGCGCATCACAGATGAGCTTGGCGCGACGAAGGTCGTCTGACGTCCCACGCGCAACAAACACCGTCACAGCCATCGCGTTGTCATAGATAAAGGCCACTTTCGCAAGGGGATTCGCACCAGGAGGTCCGGGTGGGTACGGGATCATATAGCTTTCGATGAGCCGGGGACGGTTATCGGAAAAATAGACGTCCATCCGTTGAGCCAGATGCTGGTAGGCAAGCGTCACCCGATCAGGAGCAGTCGGAGCGATTGCCGCAACGACCGTCGGCGTCGTCCCGAGATCCCAAGCCAGCTGCGTCATCATAAGCATCAGGCATGTAGCGCTGGCGACTTTCCTGAGTGACGTCAGCTGTCCCATATTTCGTTCCCTCACATCTCCACACGATCTAAACAAAAACCCCAAGCGGTCCTCCGCTTGGGGTATCGTCATCTCCCAACACTACCTTCGGGAGCCCGGCAGTCCTCTCCCCCTGAGGGATGAGCGGAGGACCCGTAGCTTTGCCTGCCCGCCGCTTTGCAGCGAACAGACCCGACTATCCGCCAACGACCTTTGGCGGACAGGCGGGCGTCCCCACCTTCCGATGGGTTTGCCGTTTCGGGTAGATCTAGTTGTCTTTCAAACTATACCTGATGCTCCGCCATAAAAGCAAATCAGACTCAACAGTGTCAGGCACTGCTGGACGCGGGAAAAGTGCCTGGCACTTCTTGTAAGCGGTTCGTGCGACACACGTGAGCAAACCACCTGGCGCTGTGGCGGACGCGACGTTCCTGCGTCGCGTAATCCACCTCAACGAGGCCAAAGCGCGGCCCGAACCCATGCGCCCATTCGAAGTTGTCAATCAACGACCAGTAGAGATACCCCATGATGGGAATGCCTTTCTGAATGGCCCGAGCGGCATAGGCGAGATGCCTGACAATGAATCGCTCACGCTGCGTATCATCCAATGTGCAGATCCCGTTTTCCGTGATGAGGATAGGCCGTCGATACGGCAGGGCCCAGCGGATGATGTCGGAGAGGCCGGGAGGATAGATATCCCAGTCCATCATGTTCCGCTCGGCAACTTCCCGGTGATGGCGCGTGCTGCAGCGAGAGCCCAACCACTGCTTACCTCCAAAGGAACCCTGCCGCAAGAATACGCGTCCGTAGTAGTTCATGCCAAGAAAGTCGAGGGTTTGGCGAGCCTCTGGAATGCGGACGGCTGGACGGCCGGGGACGCGCCAGACGCCTTCCGTCAGCGCATCAAGGCATCGCTGGTTGTAGATCCGCTCGGTCAGGCGTGCGATCACGCGATCCACGACCCACCACCGCCGACACGGGACAAAGGGTTGAGCGTGCTGCGCAAGGCTGACCATGGTGTGCCATCCAGAGGACGCGGCGACCTCATGGATGACGCGGTAGCTTGCCGCATGGGCCCGGAGCAGATGTTCGATGACACGAAAAAAGAGCGACAGGTCCTGTTTGCCCGGCGGCCCGACCCCATCGAGATAGTGCATCACCGCATAGACCATCGGCTCGTTGATCGTCAGCCAGTAGCGCACCTGACCACCAAGCGCCTCAACAATCCGGCGCGTGTAGCGCGCAAAGCAGTCCACGATCTGTGGATTGGCCCACCCACCTCTGGCCGCAAGCCACAACGGATTCGTGTAGTGATGGAGCGTCGCAATGGGTTCCAGGCCCCGTTCCCGCAAAGCACGCACCACTTCCTGATAGTGTGCAATCGCCGCGTCATCGAATTCCCCTTCACGAGGCTCGATGCGGCTCCACTCGACGGAAAACCGATGGGCATTGTGACCAAGCGCCTTCGCCAGATCAAAATCATCCCGAAACCGCCGATACTGGTCGCACGCAAGACCAGAGGGCTCCTTGACGCGGCCGGCCTGTTCCCACGCCCACCAGTCGTTGTTTGTGTTGTTCCCCTCGACCTGATGAGCCGACGTCGCCGTGCCCCAGAGAAAACCCGACGGAAACGTAAATTCAGACATCAGACATCAGACTCCAGACAGCAGACATGAGACTCAAGACACAAGACTCAAGGAACGTAGACATCAGGCTTCACACCAGAAGACAGATGACAGAAAACAGAGGACAGAACAAACAGAGGGCGCGGCGCGGAAAGGCTCATGCCTGGCGCCGTAGAGGATCGCGAACCGCAAGCGCAAAGGTCAACAGCCCAATCGTCATCACGGCTGCGATCGTCCCGAAACAGGCAAGATACCCGACTGAGCCCACCAAGACCCCTGCAAGGATCGGCCCGGAGGCATGCCCGATATCCCAGATCGTCCCAAAGATCCCCAGGGCCGCTCCGTGACGCCCATCACGACACAAATCCGCCACCAGCGCAGTGGTCGACGGCGTCACAATCGCCATGCCAAGTCCAAACAACCCACTCAACACAAAGAGGATCCAGAATGACCGTGACAACGCCACCAACGGCAAGACCACCGCGCACAACCCCAGGCCAGCCACAATCATCGGTTTGCGTCCCATGCGGTCAGACAATTTTCCCGTCAAGGGCTTGGCCGCCATGGCCGTCACCAGTTGGGCCCCAAGAATCAGCCCAACCTGGGCCTCATTGATGCCATAGGGCTTGGCATAGAGCGGTAAGAAACTCATCAGGGCTTCGGCCCCCAGAAACAAACAGCCCTCCATCGCGCTGGCGATCAGGATGCTGCGCTGCGTCGCCACCGCCCGCACGCCCTCCCCGAAGGCTTTGAGGCGTTCCTTGCCCGTCTGCGATGAAAGGGGCTTGGCGCTCGCCACCGGCACCATCCACATGAGGACAAGCGGAACAACACCCAAGATCCCCACCAGCAGATACGTTGGGGCGAAGCCACACGCCACCAGCATGAACCCGCCGATGACCGGCCCGATGGTCGAGCCCAGCTCGCCGCTTGCCGCAAACCATCCGAGTTTTTCCCCGCGGGCTTCCTGAAACAGGTCAGCCACGGCGGCACTGGCGACCGGTGAAAAGATCGCGGTCGCGAATCCGTGGATGAAGCGCAGGATGAGTAATTGGAAGGGATGAGAGACGATTGGATAGAAAAACGGCGGGATGGCAAAGAAGCACATCGCCAGGCGCATCATCCGACGTCGGCCGACGATGTCAGAGAGCACGCCGGAAGGAAACTTGAAAAAGACCCCCGTCATGGTCGATGCGCCCGCAATCAACCCGATCAACTCCGGTTTGGCGCCAAGTTCTTGGGCAAACCGCGGAAGCACGGGTGATCGCGCCATCTGATAGCTCAGGCGCGCTAACCCGTTGATGAGACACAACTGGAGGAATGGCGACAGCCGGCGAGACATTACAGGAAGCGCACTGAGTTGTGTTACCTTCGGTGAAGACTGTGCATGATGCGGTGGGCGAGTGTCGGGTGAGCTAAGATGGATTCAGGTCCCGTGAAACATGGACGACCGGAGAAGTCCATGAGGACACGGCCCGTGGCGTTTGCCAATGCCGCAAACGGCACCAAGTCCCAGATCTTCACACCATAGTCAAGCATCGCATCAGCCTTTCCGCGAAAGACCCAGAGGTAGGCGTAGCAATCCCCATACGCCCGCTCAAGGAAACACTGGCGCACCAAGCGCTTGAACCCTTCCGCATAGCGGGTGGACAACCACCAAGAACTTCCCCCGTGGAACATGACCGCCTCGGAAAGCGTTGGAGAGCTACGAGCCGGTAAGAGGACGGTCCGCTGAGTCCCTTGCCGTTCATAGGCTGGAGTCCCGTGACCAACACCAAGGAAGGCCTTCAACGCTGGAAAGCGACAGGCACCGAGGACCGCATGGCCACGCTCCACACGCCCCAGCAAGATCCCCCAGGAGGGCAGGCCACGGGAAAATGCCCGCGTGCCATCGATCGGATCGACCGTCCAGAACGTCTCCCCGCGGATTGCGGGAGCCCCAAACTCCTCCCCTACGATCGCATCACCGGGGAAGGCCCGTGCCAGCTCACGACGCAGACGCTCTTCAATCTTGCGGTCGGCGATGGTGACTGGCGAGCGATCGGCTTTCTGTTCAACGCGCAGGGATGTTCCGAAATAACGCAGGGCGATGCGCTCACACTCGCGCAGTTTTGCTTCGGCCCAGGCGAGGCGTTCGTCAATCTGTCGCATTTGAAGACCATCCTGGGGCTGTATTTCGAAATAACCAAGCACCAAATTCCAAATCCCAAATAAGCTCCAAGCACCAAGCTCCAAATTCCAAACCGTTTGGAACTTGGAATTTGGTCATTGGAATTTGTTTGGTGCTTGGGATTTGGTTATTGGTTATTCCGTCTGGGCGTCTCACAGGGAAACTCAGGAAGAGGTTTGCTGGGCTCGAATGAGGTTGAGGGCAGAGCCGGCCCGGAACCAGCGGATCTGTTCGTCGGTCAACGTGTGGGCGAGTTGGAGCGTATCCGAAGTGCCATCGGCACGGTCAAGCCGGATCGTCACGGGTTTCCCAGAAGCCAGATCGTTCAACTTGAGGATATTCACCCGGTCATCGGCGCGGATCTTGTCAGAGTCCTCCGGATGAGTAAAAGTCAACGGCAGAATGCCTTGTTTCTTCAGGTTCGTCTCATGCAGACGGGCAAACGACTTGGCGATGACCGCTTTGCATCCTAGGTAGCGCGGGGACATCGCCGCATGCTCGCGGCTTGAACCCTCCCCGTAGTTGTCTCCGCCGACCACCACCCAGCCAAGGCCCTGCTGCTGATAGTGTCGGGCGATCTGCGGGATCGGCTTGACTTGTCCATCCAACTGATCAATCCCGGTTCCGGCTTGTTCAGCAAACGCATTGTCAACGCCCAGAAAGATGTTGTCGCTAATCTTCTCGAGGTGTCCCCGGTAGCGAAGCCAGGGGCCGGCGGGTGAGATGTGATCCGTCGTGCATTGGCCTTTGGCCTTCAGGAGGACGGGCAAGCGCTCAACATCCTTTCCATCCCACGCCGCAAACGGGCTGAGCATCTGGAGCCGCTCGCTGGTCGGTGCAATGAGCACCTGAACCCGTTGTCGCTCGGCTGGTGGAAGCGGGGAAAGGAGCCCGGATGTGCCTGAGGCAAACCCGTTGGCTGGCAGTTCAGGCGCCTTGGGCGGTTCGAGTTTGACGGACCGTCCGTCAGGGGTCTTGATGGGATCGGTCAGCGGATTAAACCGCAGGTCCGCTGCCAGGGCGATCGCCGTCACCATCTCTGGACTGCCCATGAAGGCTAATGTCTCCGCCGTGCCGTCATTGCGGCGCGGGAAATTCCGGTTGAATGAGGTCAAGATGGAGTTCACCTCGCCTGGCGTGATGTCATCCCGCTTCCACTGACCGATGCACGGCCCGCACGCATTAGCCAGCACCGTGCCGCCAATCTCTTCAAGGAGCTTCAGTTGGCCGTCGCGCTGGATGGTGTGGTGGATCTGATCCGACCCCGGGGTGATCAGGAAATAGCACTGCGCCTTGAGCCCTGCGCGCTTGGCTTGTGCAGCAACCGAGGCCGCGCGGCCGATATCTTCGTAAGAGGAATTCGTGCAGCTTCCAATGAGGGCGACTTTAATCCGCTGGGGCCAGCCATTTCGCTCAAGGTCTTTCGCCAATTGGGAGATTGGCCTTGCGACGTCTGGTGAGCGCGGACCGACGATGTGCGGCTCAAGACTCGAGAGGTCAATTTCGATGACTTCATCGAACACGCGTTTGGGGTCCTGCTCCGCGTCAGGGTCGGCGACCAAATCCGCGCGGTACTGCTCAGCGAGGTCCGCCAGCTCTCCTCGGTTGGTCGCGCGCAGGTACGTGCTCATGCGCTCATCGAATGGAAAGATCGAGGTCGTCGCCCCGATCTCCGCGCCCATGTTGGTGATCGTCGCTTTGCCGGTGCAACTGATGGACGGTGTCCCTGGACCGAGATACTCGATGATCGTATTTGTGCCGCCTTTGGTCGTCAGGATCCCACAGAGCTTCAGGATCACATCCTTGGGGGAGGTCCACCCGCTCAGGCGACCCGTCAAATAGACCCCAATCACCTTGGGGCATTTCACTTCCCACGCAAGACCCGCCATCACATCCGCCGCCTCTGAGCCGCCGACGCCGATCGCCAACATCCCCAGCCCCCCGGCATTTGGCGTATGCGAGTCGGTGCCAATGAACAACCCTCCAGGAAACGCGTACTGCTCAAGGAACACCTGGTGGATAATTCCGGATCCTGGCTGCCAGAACCCCATCCCGTAGCGCTGTGATGCGGAGCGCAAGAAGTCATAGACCTCGCGGTTCGCCGAGAGCGCGGCTTGCATATCCTCAGCCGCCCCCACGCGAGCCTGGATGAGATGATCGCAGTGCACGGTCGTGGGAACCGCCACCGTGTCTCGCCCCGCGAGCATGAACTGCAGGATCGCCATCTGGGCGGTCGCATCCTGCATCGCCACGCGGTCTGGATAGAGCGAGAGATAGTTCTGGCCTCGAACCAGCTCTTGCGTGTTTGGATCAGCCGCATGGGCCATGAGGAGCTTCTCGGTCAATGTCAGGGGTCGGCCGAGGCGCTTGCGAAGCCGCGTGGCGTTGTCGGCCAGGCTCGCATAGAGCGTCTTGATGGCGTGCAATTCCTCAGGGGTGCTCATCGCTTGACAGTCTTTGTATTATACACCATCTTAAGGCGTCACGAGGCGTCATCGGGAGATCGTCCTTGACAAACCGCCGCAGCCCTGTTATAGTTATTGTGGACGCTTTCAGCGTCCCAGTTGATCTGAGACGTGGCTGGGAAGTCGAGGTGACGTCGTCTGGGCGGATCGCGGCTCAGACGGTTTTGTGTATGAGGTTGTGACGTCAAGTGATCGGAAAGACCTCCCGGGTTGTCGGGAGGATGTCGCTTACGATTGCCGGTTATCGAGTTGGTCGTCTCGTACGACAAGTTTCGGTCAACCGCATGGCGTTGCACTCGTCGCCAGGCGGTTTTTTGTTGTCCCCGAGCGTCAGACACACGGGTGGTCAGCGTAGAAGGACGTGTCTGGTGTTTTGGGGCGGACGGTGGGGCAGGAGCCCTGCAATCCGAGGAAGTGAAAGGAGGTGTGGTTAGGAATGTCGAAAGGAACCGTCAAGTGGTTCAGCGACCAGAAGGGGTATGGTTTTATCACCCCTGAGGATGGCTCGAAGGATGTGTTTGTCCATCACTCGGCTATCAAAGGTGAGGGGTTTAAGTCCCTCCGGGAAGGCCAACAGGTTGAATTCGAAATCACCCAAGGCCCCAAAGGTCCGCAGGCTTCGAACGTCACGAAGCTGTAAGACCTGATCCCTATGCCCGTCTACAGGGCGTAGCTCAGCACGACAACCCAAACGGCTCTGTGATGTGTCAGCATCCAGGGCCGTTTGGCTTTTGGGAGGAAAATGGCTCAAGCCAGAAGGCCGTGGCACCGCTCGGCAAACCCCAGCGAGGTTTGCCTTCGCTTGGCAGATGTTCCCGCGGTCGTTCCTTCGAAGAAGAGGACCGTGCCTGCTCGAACATCTGAACATGCCACGTCTTCTGGCTTTCGCCAAGAGGAGCGGTGGGAGGAGTGAAGGAACTGTGTGCGTGCTCGAACCGGCGAACGTGCTACTCACCGTACCCCCTCGCCATAGGAGAGAGGAGGTTTAGAGTCCATTTCAAAACGTTCGATGTCGCTGATGGTCGCTGATATCCACGCT
>CAYJTP010000006.1:0-53994 GCA_964373175.1 uncultured Planctomycetales bacterium | reverse complement strand
TGAGGCACAGATGCTGGGCCTCCATGACACAGGCCACCCCCAGCGGTTTGAGATGATCGTTGATCGCTTCGGCAATATGGGTGGTGAGCCGTTCTTGAACCTGCAAGCGTCGCGAGAACGCATCGACGAGCCGGGGGATCTTGCTCAAGCCAATGATCCGCTTGTCCGGCATGTAGGCAATGTGGCACTTCCCAAAGAACGGCAACAGGTGGTGCTCGCACAATGAGAAGAAGTCGATGTCCTTGACGAGGATCATCTCATCGTGCTTCACGCTCGTGAAGGACCGATTGAGGACTTTCGCCGGATCTTTCTGGTAGCCTGACGTGAGATACTGTAGAGCCCGCTTCACGCGAAGCGGCGTGCGTCGCAGCCCTTCCCGATTCGGATCTTCTCCGACCAGCCGCAGGAGCAACCGCACCGTATACTCCCACTCCTTGGTCGAGGGAATTTCCAAGATTTCTTTCAACTGTCTGAGCTCGTCATCGGAATTGGTCATCCAGAGACTCCTCGGGTTTGCCAGTTAGCGAGTTATCGGGTTCACGGGTTAACCGGCTAACCGGCTAACTCGCTTATTTCCATCGCTCCATCAACTCGATCAGGAGGCGCACCCCCACCCCCACGGCTCCCTTCGGGATGTAGGGTTTATCCTGTTCGGTCCACGCGGTCCCGGCAATATCCAAGTGCGCCCACCGCAAGCCCTCCGCAAACTCCTCAAGGAATTTTGCCGCGCTGATGGCGCCTCCTTCGCGGCTGCCGGCGTTTTTGACATCGGCGATATCGGATTTGTTCAACGTGGCATACTCATCCCACAGCGGGAGCCGCCACACGCGCTCGTGGGTCGCCTTGCCCGCTTGGTTGATCCGTGCGACCAGCGCCTCATCTTTGGAGAAGAGCCCAATCGCCTCACCGCCAAGGGCGATCACGCATGCCCCAGTCAATGTCGCCAGGTCAATCGTGCAGTCTGGTTTGTAGCGCTTGGCATAGTGCAAACAGTCCGCTAGGACGATCCGTCCCTCCGCATCCGTGTTGATGACTTCAATGGTCTTGCCGGAGAGCGTTTTCAAGACATCGCCGGGTTTTTGCGCCGTCCCTGAGGGGAGGTTCTCTGTCGCCGCGACAATCCCCACGATGTGCACCGGCAGCTTGAGCGCCGCTGCCGCCTTCACCGTGCCGAGAACCGCCGCCCCGCCGGACATATCGTACTTCATCCGCTCCATCTTCTCCGCCGGCTTGAGACTAATCCCCCCGGAATCAAACGTGATCCCCTTGCCGCACAAGGCAAACGTCGCTTTCGCGCGCCCGCCCCGGCGAGTGCGATTGGCGGGCCGGGGTGAAGGACGATACTCCAGCACGATGAACTGCGCCGGGTGGGCGCTGCCTTGGGCGACCCCAACGATCCCACCGAATCCCAGCCGTTTTAATTGGGGGAAGGGTAAGACCGTACACTTCAACCGGTACTGTTTGGCAATCGCCCGGGCTTGGTTCGCCAGATAGGTCGGGGTCACGATATTCGAGGGGCCATTGATGAGGTCGCGCACGAGACTCACGGCCTCGGCAATCACCTCGCCCTTTGCGGCACCGCGTTTCACCACAGCGACATCACCGGGGCGTTCCACCACAAGGGTGATCGCGTCAATCCGCTTGGCCTGTTCGTGCTTGGGAATTCGCTTGAGCCGATCAAAGCGGTAGAGCCCAAGCACGACCCCCTCAGTGAGCGCTTGTGCGACGCTTTCAGGAGAGCCGAAGACCCGTTCGATCAGGACCGGCAAACTTAATTGCTTGAATCCCCGCGCGCGAACCGTCCGTGCCGCGGTTCCGGCAAACTGCCGAACGCGCTCAAGCGACAAGTCTTTGGTCTTCCCCAACCCCACCACCAGCACCCACCGGCCGTCTCGGGGTAACAACACTGTCTCATTGGCCGCCCCGAGGAACCCTGCGTTTGCCACAAGCCGTACGAGCGCTCGGTCGCGTGCCGCAGAGGCTGGGAGCAATCGCTCTGGCTTGCGCTCACCCTCCGTCGCCGCGAAGACCTGCACCCCGTCGCGAATCCTGCTCAGTTGACCCGACTTGACCTGAACTCGCATACACCCTCCTAGCGTTTCCCGTGGCTTAAGAAAAAGGACATCAACTGAAACCCTTCCTCAAATCGCGTGGTGGACGACTTGACCGCCGATTCGTGGTAGGCACCGGTTCCATCCTTCGGACCGCCGGTCGCATAGAGCGCAAAGGGAACCGGCTCGGCGATGTGCGTTTTACGAATCGTGCTCGTGGGATGATCCGGCACCACGAGGATCGCAAATGGCTCGCCGCGTTGCTTCAAGCCCTCAAGCAGGGTCCCCACGACGAGGCGGTCCGTATCTTCGATGGCTTGAATTTTCAGTTTCACATCACCCATGTGCCCCGCTTCGTCGGTCGGCTCGATGTGCACGAGGATAAAGTCGTGGTCATCGAGTGCGTTCAGCGCATACTCCGCTTTGCCTTTGTAGTTCGTGTCGAAATAGCCCGTGATCCCAGGCACCTGGATGATGTCAAATCCCACCAGCCGCCCCAGTCCGCGCACGATATCCACTGCGCTGATGCACGCGCCCTTGAGTCCATACTGCGCGCGAAATGGCGGAAATTTTGCAGCAGTGCCCTGTCCCCAGAACCACAGCTGGCTTGCGGGCCGCTTGCCATCCCGCACACGTCGCTGATTGACCGGATGGTCCTTCAAGATGCCCGCCGACTCGCACATGAGTTGGCGCAGCAACTCCGACCCCGGCCCGGTCGGCAGATAGGGCGCCGTCGGCGTTCCAGAGATGTCATGCGGTGGGGTGCAGGTCGTCTTCGCAAACTCCGCCCCATGAACCACCATCAGATGTCGATAACTGACCCCCGAGTAGAACCGCAGGCCATTGCGGCTAATCCGCTCATTCACCGTCTTGATCAACTCAGCCGAATCCTGGGTCTCGATGTGCCCAGCGGAGTAATCCGCCATCACGCCTTGCTCAACGAAGACCGTATTGCAGCGAAAGGCGACATCCTGTTCACCAAGCTGGATCCCTTGCGCCGCCGCCTCAAGCGGGGCGCGCCCGGTGTAATACTTGCGTGGATCGTAGCCAAACACGCTCATGCACCCGACGTCTGAGCCTGGGCTCATGCCCTCAGGAATCGTCTTCGCTAAGCCCGTGATCCCCTCGCGGGCAATCCAATCCATGTTCGGGTGTTTGGCGACCTCAAGCGGGGTCTTGTGGCCAAGCTCGGCAATCGGCACGTCGGCGACCCCGTCTGGAAGCACCACGACGTATTTCATTTCGCGATGGTCATCGCGGTGACGTTGCGCAGCCGCGACACCACTTTTGGAATCACCTCAAGCGCAGTGTCAATCTCAGTCTCGGTGGTGAACAGACCAACGGTGAACAGCAACGCACCAAGGGCTTCTTCATCGGACAATCCAAGCGCCTTGAGCACATGCGAGGGACGCATCGTCTTGGAGTTGCAGGCGGAGCCGATCCCGACCGCGATCCCCTCATGATCCAAGCCAAGCACCAGCGACTCGCTGCTGGCGCCCTCAATGCAGACATGGAGGTTGTGCGGCAACCGGGCGGTCCATGACCCAGTGAGGCGCACGCCTTCAAGCCGCTCAACCAGTCCATCTTTCAACCGGTCCCGCAACCGACTGGCGTACGCGCTCCGTTCAGGCAGTGTCGCGCTGGCACGTTCGGCCGCCACCCCCATCCCCACGATGCCAAGGACGTGCTCAGTCCCAGAGCGCGCGCCCACCTCTTGCCCCCCACCTTCTAACAGCGGAAGAATCCGCACACCGTCCCGCACGTACAACGCAGCAACCCCACTCGGCCCGTAGCATTGACTTGCCGACAGGCTAAGCGCATCGACGCCAAGCGCCCGCACATCCACCGGCACGTGTCCCACTGAAGCAATCGCATCCGCGTGAAAGAGCGCGCCGGCTTCGTGAGCCATGCGCGCCAACTCGGCAATCGGCTCAATCGTGCCGATTTCGCCGTTGGCGTGCATGACCGACACCAAGGCGGTCGTCGGTTTCAAGGCCGCTTTCAACGTCGTCGGTTCCACAACCCCTTCAGCCGTCACCGGCAGAAACGTCACATCAAACCCGTCTTTCTCCAGCCGCTTGGCCACAAGCAAGATGGACGGATGCTCAATCGAGGAGACGATCAGGTGATTCCCTGCCTGCGCCCCGCCAATCGGCGGGGCAGGCAGGCCCTTGCGCTTGTTGGCTGCCAACAACCCGCGGATCGCCCAATTGTTCGACTCGGTTCCACAAGAAGTGAAGTAGATTTCTTCTGGCTTCGCATGGATGAGGAGTGCCACCTGCTTGCGCGCCTGCTCAAGCGCGACCTTGGCTTCCCGTCCTGCTGCGTGCAGCGACGACGGATTGCCCTGTCGCTCAAGCCACGCGGCCATGGCCTCCTTCACCTCAGGCAGCATCGGGGTGTTCGACGCGTAATCAAAATTGATGCGAGCCATGTGGGTTTCTGTTGCTTTCCGCTGTGAACTGCTCACGTTCCACTGCACTTCACGCACGGACAGAGCTTGCGCAGTTTCTCAAACGCGTAGATGCCTGTCTGGTGGCTGTCAGACCACTGGATCGAAATTGCGTAGCGGCCGACGAGCTGAATCCCAAGCGGCTTCACATCATCCGGGACGTTTGCCGCAAGCAGCCGTCGCTCACCTGTCACTTCGTCCACACAGCCAGCACACGGACAGTTGAGCCGCAAATACCTCGCCGGATAGACGCTGTCGTGCCCGTCCTGCCATTTGACCTTCAGGTCAAACAGATTCGCCCGCCCAATCTCAAGCGGCGTTGGAATCTCGGTATCAGCCATCATCTGCTGTTCATCTTGCCGCGACGAAGGGGGACGAGTCCTAAGCGACGAAGGCGAACCTCTGGATTTGCCTCGTCGATAAACGCGACCATGTCAGACAGCCAACGCAACTTCTGCTCCGGAGAGAGGCGACTAAAGTTCCGGAGTGTGAATCGACGTGTTTCTTCAAACGAACCAATCGGATATCGTTTCATGTCATCCCTAGTCGACCAAGGTCTTCCACATCTTGCAAATCCTGCGGGCGCCCGGCGGAACGCTTGAGTCGTATCAGGGTCCGAGCGGGAACCAGAGGAACCGATACGCCTCGAATATCCACAACGTGACGACGTCGGTAGAGAACCTCAAAGTTTTTCGGGGGTCGGACCATGACATCCACATTGCGCGGTGGAACACCGTTATCGATGAATGAGTAGACCTTCATACCCTTTTTGGTGATCCATTGTTGACGCACTTTGGGATCAGCAAGCCCGGATGGATCGGCTGGAACACGCGGGGCGAATCCAATCCGCTTGAGTGCCTTGACAAGTCGTTGCACATTTGCCGCCGTGAGGTGAACGATCAGATCAACATCCCATGTCACCCGGCCAACCCCGTACAGCACGACGGCGATCCCGCCGAATACGAGGTACTTGACCCGTGCTACATTGAGCGCTGCGAAGATATCTATCGGATCGAATCCGACCTGACGCTTCCTTTGTCGCTTGGCTCTTGTCGCTTGTCGCTGTGTCTTCAAAAGGTCACCTTCACCTGTGGCGCAAGCTCGCCTTGCATCGCGCGGATGCTGAGTTGTGCTGCGAGGTTCTCGGCGACACTCGTCAAGGCTTTTGCGGCGGCTGAATGGGGGTCGGCAAGCACGATCGGCGTTCCCGTGTCAGACGTCTTGCGTACCGCTGTGGCAAGCGGAATCTCCCCCAGGAACGGGATGCCAAGCCGCTCAGCGGTCTTTCGAGCCCCACCGCTTCCAAAAATCTCCTCGCGCGCGCCGCAATGCTCGCACACGTAGGCGCTCATGTTCTCGATGATGCCAAGAATCGGGGCGTTGAGCTTCTTGAACATGGCCATCGCCTTCTGCGCGACGTTGAGCGCGACATCCTGCGGGGTTGAGACAATCACCGCGCCAGTGAGCGGAATCAGTTGGCAGAGCGACAGCTGGACATCGCCGGTTCCCGGCGGCAAATCAACCAACAAATAATCCAGCTCCCCCCAGGCGACGCCGCCGAGAAACTGTTCCACCGTCTTATGCAGCATCGGCCCGCGCCACACGACCGCCTCCTCCGGCTTCATGAAGAAGCCCATCGAGATGACTTTGAGCCCGTGCTGGTCAACCGGGCTGATCCGCCGCTCGGGGGTCACCTCGGGGGCCGACGTGATGCCCAGTAACGTCGGAACGCTGGGACCATACACATCCGCATCCATCAAGCCCACCCGCGCGCCGGTCTTCGCCAGCGCAAGCGCCAGATTCACGCTGACAGTCGATTTGCCGACCCCACCCTTCCCACTCGCAATGGGTACGACGTTCTTGATCGTCGGAATGAGCGAGCCGGCTGGATGAGCGGCCATGGAAGAGCGAACCTGCGACGTCATGGTGACGGTGACCTGGCTGACCCCTGGGAGGACGCGCACAGACTGCCCGGCTTGTTCCTTCATCTGCTCGCGCACCGGACAGGCCGGCGTGGTGAGTTCGATCGTCACGGAGACGTGTCCGTTGTCGATGCTGACGTGCTTCACGAAGCCCAGCGACACGATATCCCGGTGCAGATCAGGATCTTGCACCTGCGCAAGCGCGTGAAGCACTTGGTCGCGTGTCACAGCCATGAGCACGCCGCCTCCAGCGGCAGTGAAACGTGGACAGTTGAAAGTGGAGCCCCACCCCGCCGTGGCGGGGTGGCACCTGAAAACCCACGCCCCATGGGGGGCGACACCCCGCCCACGCGAACGACTTGTCCCCCACGGCCATGGCCCCCGGCGGGGCGGAAGGAAACGCTCTTTGGGAACACGTTCAACTTTACACTTTGAACTGTACACTCGCACCGAGCGAAAGCGCCCGCCCCGGCCTGAGCGCTTCAAGGCGGGCCTGCCCCGGCCGTGGTGTTGACGAAAGCCGGGGCCGAGGAGGTGGATCAGCCTTCCTTCGCCACCACCACTTGTTCGAGCTTCGCCCCGACCCCCCGCGGGATCACAACCCAGAACAGATGCTGGTACTCGTCCCAGTTGGTGAGGATGTCCAAGGCCAGGTTGCTTTGCGTCGTCACGAAGTGACGCTCAACCAGCGTCCGGACGATCTCGATGTTTTCAGTGTTTTCCAACACCTCAAGTTGCACAAGCTCCAGGTTCACGCGTTTGTCAAACACCCGCTCGCGATCCAGGACGAAGGCCCGTCCGCCGGTCATGCCAGCACCGAAGTTGCGTCCGGTCTCCCCGAGGACGACGACAATCCCGCCGGTCATGTACTCACAGCCGTGATCCCCAAGCCCTTCGATCACCGCGATCGCCCCGGAGTTGCGCACGGCAAACCGTTCCCCCGCGCGACCCGCCGCATAGAGGTAGCCGCCGGTTGCGCCGTAGAGACAGGTGTTGCCCATGATGACATTGTTCTG
Organism: uncultured Planctomycetales bacterium; assembly: GCA_964373175.1. Taxonomy (GTDB): domain Bacteria; phylum Omnitrophota; class Gorgyraeia; order Aquiviventales; family Aquiviventaceae; genus CAYJTP01. The sequence goes on along the minus strand of CAYJTP010000006.1, from coordinate 46,553 downwards.
CCAGACAAATGCGGCGTTGTCGGGTGGGCGAATCATCAGCTCCCCCCCGCCCATGGCTTTGCCCACATAGTCATTCGCTTCCCCGATGAGCACAAGGCGCATCCCGTTGATGCAAAACGCCCCGAAGCTCTGTCCTGCGGTGCCTTGAAACGTCAGATCAATCGTCCCTGCGGGCAGTCCTTTGTCGCCGTAGCGGCTCGCAATCACGCCGGCCACCCGCGCCCCGACCGTGCGGTGGACATTGCAGATCTGATCACTGCGCTTGATCGGTTGCTGCTGTTCAATAGCCTCCCGCACATCGCGCAGGATCTCATCATCCAGCGGCTGGTCGCCTTCCCAGTCGTTGCGCGCCACTTGATGAACCCGTGCCCCGACTTCAATTGGTTCAAGCAACGCGCCGAGGTCCACCGTCGTCGCTTTTTCAGAACGATCAACGCCTTCGCGCAGCGTCAAGAGGTCGGTCCGGCCGATGATCTCATCCAAGCGACGGGCCCCGAGCGACGCCAGGAGCTCCCGCACTTCCTGCGCGACAAACGTCATGTAGTTGACCACCATCTCTGGGGTTCCGGTAAATCGCGCGCGCAGCTTCTGATCCTGCGTCGCGACGCCCACCGGACAGGTGTTGAGATGGCACTGCCGCGTCATCACGCAGCCGGTCGCGACGACCGCCGCCGTGCCAAACCCATACTCTTCCGCGCCGAAGAGCGCCGCCATCACGACATCGCGGCCCGTCTTCATGCCCCCGTCGGTGCGCAGGATGACTTTCTCGCGAAGCCCGTTCAGTCGCAGCGTCTGCTGCGTTTCGGCCAAGCCCAACTCCCACGGCAGCCCCGCGTTCTTGATCGAGCTCAAAGGGCTGGCCCCGGTTCCGCCGTCGTGTCCTGAGATGAGAATCGTATCCGCGTGCGCCTTCGCCACACCCGCCGCAATGGTGCCGACGCCCGCCTCGGCGACGAGCTTCACATTCACCCGCGCCTGGGGGTTGACCATCTTCAAATCGTAGATGAGCTGCGCCAGGTCCTCGATCGAGTAGATGTCATGGTGCGGCGGCGGAGAAATGAGCGAAATCCCGGGGATCGTGTGGCGCACCCGCGCGATATCCTCGGACACCTTCTGACCGGGCAGCTGCCCCCCTTCGCCGGGCTTGGACCCTTGCGCCATCTTGATTTCGAGTTCTCTCGCCGACATGACATATTCGGGCGTCACGCCAAACCGCCCGGAGGCGATCTGCTTGATCGCAGAGCTTTTGTTCATGTGCGGGTCCGTCGGATGGTAGCGCGCCGGATCCTCCCCGCCTTCGCCCGAGCCGCTCTTTCCGCCGATGCGGTTCATCGCAATCGCGATCGTCTCGTGCGCCTCAAGGGACAGCGCCCCGTAGGAAATGCTCGCCGTCGCAAAGCGCTTGTAAATCGATTCAACCGGCTCCACGTCGTCAATCGGCACGGGCGGACCGATCGGCTTGACGTCCAACAGATCCCGCAGCGCCGTCGGCGGACGGGTGTTCACTGCCTGCGCAAACTTCTTGTACGTCGCATAATCGCCGGTTTTGATGGCTTGCTGGAGATAGCGCACCATCTCCGGATTAAAGGCGTGATACTCCCCGTCGCGGCGGTACTTGTAAAACCCACCCGCCGCAAGATGCAACCCCTCCTCGGCGTGATACGCCTCGTGGTGCCAGGTGAGTGCTTCCTTCGCGATGTGCTCGTAGGTGAGGCCGCCGATGCGCGAGGGGGTGCCCGGAAAACAGTCGCGGATCAGTTCCTCAGACAAGCCGACGGCCTCGAAGATCTGCGCCCCGCGGTAGCTCCCCACCGTGGAAATCCCCATCTTGGACATGATCTTGAGCACGCCCTGATCCATTGCTTTCTTGAAATTCACGAGCGCCCGATCAAACGTCACGCCGTCGAGCTTGCCGGAGTCGATCTGCGCCTTGATTGTTTGGTAGGCGAGATACGGATAGACGCACGCCGCCCCATAGCCGATCAGACACGCAAACTGATGGACCTCGTGGATGTCGCCAGCTTCGACCACCAGCGATGTTTTCATCCGGCGGCCCGTGCGGATCAAGTGGTGATGGACCGCGGCGGTCGCTAGCAACGAGGGGATGGGCGCATGGGACGCATCCACCCCCCGGTCGCTCAAGATCAGGATCGTCGCGCCCTGATCGACCGCCTCTTGCGCCTGCTGGCAAATGCGTGCAACCGCAAGCCTGAGCGCGCCGGGACCACCCGTCACGTCAAACAGCGTCGAGAGGGTGGCCGTCTTGAAGTCGCCATGGAGATGGTGCTTGAGCGTGAGCATCTCTTGTGGAAGCAACAGCGGACTTGGCAACAGCAGCATCCGCTTTGCCGCAGGACCTTCCTCCAGCATATTCGGACGCGCCCCCAGCAAGGTGTTCAGGGACATGACGAGCTCTTCCCGGATCGGATCGATCGGCGGGTTCGTCACCTGGGCGAAGAGTTGCTTGAAATAGGTGAAGAGCGCCTTGGGTTTCTTGGAGAGCACTGACAGCGGCACGTCGTCGCCCATCGAGAAGACCGGCTCTTTGGAGGTCTTGACCATCGGTTCGATGATCATGTCAAGCTCTTCCTCGGTGTAGCCGAAGGCCATCTGATGGCGGATGAGGGTGGTGGCGTCGGTCAGGATTTCGTCTTCAATCGGATCGTGCGTGAGCACCGTCTCGAAGGGCACGATGCTTTTCTCAACCCACTCTGGGTAGGGGCGCGCCTTTGCGTAGAGGCGGCGGATTTCGTGGTTCTTCAGGAGTTGTTTGCGAGCCGTATCGACCGCCATGATGTGTCCAGGACCGAGGCGACCCTTTTCGACGATCTGCGAGGCTGGCACGTTCACGACGCCCACCTCGGAGGCCATGATGACGACCCCGTCATCGGTCACCCAATACCGCGCAGGCCGCAAGCCGTTGCGGTCAAGACACGCGCCCACGACGGTCCCGTCGGTGAACGCCAGCGCCGCTGGCCCATCCCACGGCTCGGACAACAGCGCATGGTACTTGTAAAACGCCTTGACCTCAGGATCCATCTCCGGCATGTTCTGCCACGCATCGGGGACGAGCATCATCATCGACTGGATGAGATCGCGCCCGGACATCACCAACAGCTCCAGGACGTTATCGAGACTCATGGAATCGGAGCCGCCTTCCTGCACGACGGGAAACAGCTCTTTGAGCTGGTCGCCCCACAGCCGCGAGGAGAGTTCCGGCTCGCGCGCCGCCATCCAGTTGCGGTTGCCACGCAGCGTGTTAATCTCGCCGTTGTGCCCGAGGAAGCGAAACGGCTGAGCGAGGAACCAGTTCGGGAAGGTGTTCGTCGAGTAGCGCTGATGAAACAGCGCGATGCTGGAGACAAAGTCCGGATCGCGCAAATCGGGGTAGAACTGCTCAAGCTGTGGGGCGACGAGCAATCCTTTGTAGGCAAGGCTGCGGGAGGACCACGAGGGGATGTAGCAGTCTGTGAACCCATCGGCCTCAAACCGTTTTTCGATCCGGCGCCGCACGAGATAGAGCGTGCGCTCGAACAGCTCCGACGGGATCCTCGAGGGACGCGACAGGAGGAGCTGGCGAATGCCGGGCAGGGCGTCTTTCGCGCGCTCACCCAAGACCGACGGATCCACCGGCACATCACGCCAGCCGAGGATCCGAATCCCTTCCTGGCCAACGCACTGCTCGACGACGCCTTGAGCCTGCTTGCAGCGCTCGGCCGATGGCGGGAGGAACAGCATCCCCACCGCGAAATCGCCCGGGGCCACCGGTGCATGGTGGAGTGAGGCGAGGATCTTCGTAAAAAACGGCTTGGGGATCTGGGTCAACACCCCGGCCCCGTCACCCGTCTTCGCATCGGCCGACACCGCGCCCCGGTGGGTGACGTTGCAGACGCACTGGATCGCCCACTGGACGATCTGATGACTCTTGCGCCCCTCAATCGAGGCGACAAACCCCACCCCGCAGGCGTCGTGCTCAAAGGCTGGATCGTACAATCCCACTCGTTGCATCATAGGATCACCACTAAGCACCAAATTCCAAATCCCAAATTCCAAATAAATTCCAAGCACCAAGTTCCAATAACCAAACGGTTTGGTGATTGGTTATTGGTGTTTGTTTGGTGCTTGCCCGCCCCCCCGGCCCGACACGGGCGACAGCCGGGGCGGGCGGCAAGCGCTCTTGGCGGGCCGGGGGGATTTGGTGCTTGGTCATTTCGTCAGGTTCCCGTCTGCTCCTACAGCACTCCCGGAATCGCCGGGCCTTGGTTCCAGTTGAAGTCTTCTTGGGCCACGGGACGCTTGTGTCTCAGTCGGGGACGGTTCGGCTTGGTCTGTCGCGCTGGACGGACCGCGCGCATGGCAGCCTGTCCCCCACTTCGCTGAAGCCTGGGGACTTTTGCGCCGGAGATCAGCCGACGCAGGGCCGCCGGCAGCTCCCCGTTGGTGGCCAAAGAGTAATACACCCACCGACCCACACGGCGCTCGCGAATCACACCGGTGGTCTTCAGGACCTTGAGATGGCGAGAGAGACGATAGGCCGGCACGTCGAGGGCCCGGGCGAGCTCTTCGCCATAGGCTTCCTTGCCGTTTCGAAGCAACAGCCGAACAATCTCAAGGCGAAACGGATCGCTGAGGGCTTTAAAGAGGGCGCTGAGCTGTTCCATGTATGAATCACCAAATTCCAAATCCCAAATTCCAAACAAGCACCAATGACCGAAATTCCAAGTTCCAAACCGTTTGGAGCTTGGTGATTGGAATTTGTTTGGTGCTTGCCCGCCCCCCCGGCCCGACACGGGCGACAGCCGCCCGCCCCGGCGATCGTTCGAGGCGGGCCGGGGGGGCGGGCGGCAAGCGCTCTTGGCGGGCCGGGGGGATTTGGTTATTGGTCATTTCGTCTGGTGGTTTTGTCTCAGCCTTTCAGTTGCACTCTTGCGCTACTATACAACTATTTGGAGTTCCTGTCAAGCGATTTTCGGCCACGAGGCAGGCGCGGAATCCAGCGGGGCACCTGTTGCTGGTACTGGCGATACGATTCCCCGAACCGACGAGCGAGGTCCGGCTCCTCCCAGTACCGTACAAACAGGTGCGCCAACACCATGATCACCAGCGTATAGAGCGCCAGTGCCGAGGACTCACAGATCGCCATCTGCCCGCCCAGGATCAGGAATGCGCCCAGGAACATTGGGTTTCGGACGTAGCGATACGGGCCGCTCACAACAAATCGCTTGGGCGGATCAAGCGGAAGCGGGGTGCCACGCCCCTCAACATTAAACAGATTCACGCACCAGGCGGCGATCCCCACGCCGTTTGCGATCAGCCACGCGCCCAGCCACTGCTGCAAGCCCCAATGCCCCGCAAACGACTCATGGGCCAGGCGGCGCAGACACCACGGCACGATGACGAGGATGAGGAGGGGCAGGATGAGCCACACCAGGGTCCGCAACCGCACGCTCACGAGGTCCTGCATGGCCGGCAACCTTCTGGATGGTGAATGGGAGTGGACCGGATCACACGCGAGAGTACCACGGTTATGGCAAGTGGTCGTACACCATCGTGTCGATCAGGAGCGCAGGATGCGTGGCGCGCACTTCCAGGAGGGTGATCGGATTGAACCGCCGCCGATCATACAAGCACAGGGCCACACACGGACTTCCCTGAATCAGCAGATTCACCTGATCTTCATATTCCAGGAACTGTTCGGCGCCCGGCAGACCCCGCAGGGTCCAGGTCATTTCGCCAGCCGCCCGCAGCGCGCGATAGCCTTCGCGTCTGACCCGGGCGATTTCCTCGCGCCACAGTGCGATCGTCTCCTCGGGCGAAAAGACCCCTGAGCGCAGGTACGTGTCATACACGCTGACCGTCTCAAACTGCCCGCGCGCCACGTACGGCTCAAGCTCCACGCCTTCCGCTTCCAAATACCGCTCAACCGTCTTGGGCGTGTGGGTATCCACGATGTAGAAGATCTTCTCGCCGCGTTCGAGCCCTTGGCGTAAGAACGGCAGGACAGCGGCCCGGTAGGCGTCTTCGGTGTCATAGAGACAGCACAGATGATCCCCGGGTTTGAGTTCGTTGAGCGTTCGTGAAGGCTGGGCGGGTAAATCCATTGCGGTCCTCGGCCTCGTGATCGGAACGCGCGGGACGCCTGGAAGCTATTATACCCCTCCAAGAATTTGGTCCATAGCAAGAAAAAACGGCGCGGTGGCGTACCCCGGAGGGCCCGTGAGTCCCAACACGCCCGTGGTGTCTTGGCCAGTTCAAGGGGACAATACGAGAACGAGCTCTTGTTGATAGAGGGATGCGGGGTGAACTGTTCCCTTGAGAAAGGACACGGTAATGGAGGACACGAAGACTTGCCCGGCCTGCGGGGAACGCCTCGCCCCGCACCCGCGAAACCCAAATAGTACTACAACGTGTGGTTCACGCTCCTCATGCTCTTTTGTGTCGTGGGCCCGTTCGGCCTGCCGGTGGTCTGGAAGAACCCGCGGTTTTCCCGAACCGCGAAGGGTGTCTTGACCGTCGTGATGATCGGCTACACCGTCTGGCTCATCGAGCTGAGTCTGCGCATGGTCACGGCCGTCACCGAATCGGTCAGCCAGTTCAACGCCACTCTCCGCTTCTGATCGGTTACTCGCTATGCGCTATGGCTTCGGCACCGGAACCAGAATCGTGTTGGCAGTGGTCTCGGTTGCTCGACGCGGGTGAGCCGCCCATGCCCATGTCCTCGGACTCAACGACATGACGCCGAACTCTTCTTGATGGTCCCTTAGAGCGCCTTTCATCACCTCGCGCGAGCCGCGTTGCGCGCGCCAGGCGTGCCCCCGCCGAGGCGCGACGACGAAGGCGTACAAGGGAGACCGGTACGTCGAGGAGGAGCAACGACGGTGGGGGCCGCCTGCCGCCGCAACCTCTGGTCCGACGATGGGCTGGGCCGATCTGCGTCGCCGCGCGGCTCGCAGCTAGGCCCAGCGCGACCGCGGGAGGTGAGGAAAGGCGGCTCTTAGTACGAAGGTGGAGTTTGGAGCGAAGTGGATGGGCTTGGAGAGGGCGCGTGCTCAAGCGGCAACTCCTCTTGAGGCTGAGGGAACAGGCTGCTGAGTTCTCCAAAAAACCTGTCGACGGTCCTGCTGTGCTTGCCGTACCCTCGGCTATCGGCCTGTGGGAGCGTGCTCTGGAGCGCGACCTGGGTCTTTTGATCGGTGAGCTTCTGGAGGCTAATCGTCATGGTGGAACTACTCGTCCACGCCAAGAATGTCAGCCCGTGACGCACGGCGATCGTCCCGCGCGGCTGGTCTGTGGACGTCAGCCGCCAGCTCGGGATGTGGGCCGCGGTCTTCACCACCGCATCCCAGACTGTCTCATACGGATGCGAGTACTCATGCTGCTCCACATAGACCGGAGGCGGGGTGGGAATTTCCACGATCACCGGTTGCCGGGTGTCTATGTTGACGAGGGTGACCGGCAGAACACCCCCAAGCTTCAGAGGACGGACGAACATGACACCAGCGAGGGAACTCTGTGGCCGAATCTCTGCATCGGGAATCTCGTTGTTCACAAAGTCGGCGGTGATCCTTGGGTCGTGTGCCCGCGGGGGTCGTTGAGCCGCTTCCCGCATCCCGGGGAACTCGAGGGTGGTGGCTGGTTCCACCACGGTGTCGAACACAAACCCCGGTATGATGAAGAAAAGCCATTTGAGGTATCGCGCGACAGCCACGGTGGGATGAACCTCCGCGAGTCTCGCAACTCGTGCCGCCGAGAGGTACTTCGGATCGACGTTGGCTTTACGAAACAGATAGGGATGAGGGCTGTCGTTGCGAATGATGACGAGGAGGGGTTGGACGCCGTTTCGAAGCAGGTCCACCCCAAACACGTCCGTAGCGCGGGATGGGCCGATGAGTGCGGCGACTACCGAAACGCCTTCCTTCCGAACACGACCAGGATAATCGGCAAGCTCACGGCTCGGCAACTCGATCGGATGCGTGGCGCGCTCGCCGGGGGACCACAGATCGCGTCGTGGCCAACGCAGCGGGAAGTATCCGCCACAACCAAGCGTAGAGAGGCAGAGGGCAAGGCTGAACGCCAAGCGTCTCCTCAGCGGACGTGCCAAGTGAAAGGTCATGGGACGTATTGTATCACAGAACGCGCCGAGGCAATCGAGGCGAGAGCGTAGGAGGAACATCACCAACAGCACACAGCCACGTGAGGATCAGAAGACGCAGACCTTCGCGCACAGCGCCCAGAAGACGAACAGACTTAACCCCACCAGCAGGACGCCGAGCCACCGCGTGTTTCTCAGCTCGCGCGCATCATCAATCGGGCTCACGCGCCAATTGAACCGCTCCATGATCCATTGGTACAGGCTGATGGATCGCCTCGGCGATGCCGCACTCAAGATACCGAGCAACAGCGCCGCCACCCCCACAAGTCCCATGCCCCATCGAAACCACGCGACCAACCCCTCAAGAGGATCCTGCATCACTCACCCAAACCGGTAGTGCTTGCGCACGGCGTGTTTGACCTGCCAGGTGCAGGACAGGCCCTTTGGAAACGTCACCAGATCCCCTTTGCCGATGGTCACCTCCCCAGCGTCCGTCTTCACCACCACCTCACCCTCGAGGAAGTAACACATCTCTGGTTCATCGTACGACCACTCAAAGGTCGAGGGCTCCTTCGTCCAAATAGGCCAGTTGATCACGTCGAGCGCCTTCAGCCGCCTGGCGCCTGGCTTCTCAACCTTGATCCTTGATTCCGTCCGTGTGGCTCCCATGCTCACCTCCGGTTTGCGATGTCCCTGTCGTGGTAGGGATTCGCTTCAGCAGCGCTTGGATCAACGACTCGATGGTTTGAGCGTCTGCCTCAGTATACGATCCGCCAGGGTGGATATAGCGGATGACGCCCTTCTTGTCCAGGAGAAAGCTCACCGAGGTCCATCGGTGTTCATGGCCCTCCAGCCACCAGCGTTTCAGGTTCCGCCAGTCAGGGTCAATCGCAACGGGAAAGCGAAACCTGTAGCGTTCGATGAGTCGGCTGACGTGCGTTCGCGTGAGCGGGGTGGATGATTTATGGTGGTAGAACCCAACCACGACGAGGCCCTTGGCATGGTACTTCTCGTCCCACTCATTCAGATGAGGCGCGGAGGCCGCGCAGTACTGACACTCAGGACCCGTCCACCACCGCACAAGCACCACCTGACCTCGCAGCGCATCGAGAGACAGCGGCTGGCTGTTAATCCACTGAAGCCCATCCCACGAGGAGGCTCTGGTTCCGATTAACTCAGACCCTTCAAGCGCAGTGGCGGCTGCAAGGGACCCTGCAATCAAGGCAAGCACACTCAAGCCAACCAGCAGAGGCAACCAGAAATGGTGGGTGCGAAAGACACATTCGTCAGAGCGAGGCGAGGACTTCATCGAGGTGACCATCGACGTGCACCTTGGGAAAGATCTTGGCGATCTTGCCTTGCTCATCGATGAGAAACGTCGTGCGCTCAATCCCCATGAAGGTCCGCCCGTAGAGGGATTTCTGCTTCCAGACCCCGTAGGCGTTCACCACGGTTTTGTCCACGTCGCTGAGCAAAGGAAAGTTCAGGCGGAATTTCTCCTTGAAGCGCTTGTGGGACTCGACCGAATCCATACTCACCCCCAGTACCACCACCCCGCGTCTGCGCAGCGCTGAGGCTCCATCCCGGAAGGAGCACGCCTCTTTCGTACATCCCGGCGTGTCATCCTTCGGATAAAAGTACAGCACAACTTTCTTTCCTCGACACCCCGCCAGACTGACGCGTGTTCCTTCATCACTCAGCAGCGAAAACTCCGGCGCCTTCTGTCCAATGGCCAGTTGCGCTCCGCTCATGTTGCTTCCTCGCATATCTATGTTAACTGAGTAGACGCGTCACTGTCGTCAGAACGTGGCGATGAACTCCGTGGCGATCGTGTTCTGGTAATCTGTAAAGCCCTGGTGATGGCGAAAGATCGCGCTGTCCGCTTTGTCGAGCCGATATTCCAGGCGGGCGATGAGGTATTTGCTGAGCCGCAGTTCATTCGTCAGGGTCCATGCCATCACCGCCAGGTCCTTGATCGCGTTGCCCGTCGGGCTGCCGGCGCTGGTATTGATCCCGGTGCGCACGCCGTCCTGGTCATTGAAGAGCTCCCATCGCCCGGCCACCGACCACCAGTCCTTGATGGCATACTTCGCGAAGACCGCGACCCCGTTCCAGCTTGCATTGCCGCCGCCTGTCTGGCTGATGGCACCGTCCTCAAACCCATAATCGGCGTTGAGCCTGAGGGTGAGCCGATCAAGCGGCTGGTACTCCGCCACGAGATCCACCAGATGGCGCTGGTCGTGGCTGTTGCTGGTCTGTTCCGCGCCAACCAGGTAGATGGTGGTGAATGAGAGGCGTTCTCTGGGTGTCACGGTTGCGCTCACTTCCACAGTCTTGGCTTTGTTCGTGTCATCGACGACATCCCAACCATTATTGACGCCGAGTGTCGTGCTCAGCCACGTGGTCCAGAGGTAGGTGGCTCGGATGCCGGTGTGGGTCGTGGGTTGCCCAAAGCCGGAAAGATAGGTCTGCGAGAAGTTCCAGTTCCGGATCGACTCGTTGAACTCCACGCCTGGGATGGCAATGAACTTGCCAACCATGAGGTCGATCCCCTTGCCGATGGGAGCGAGGTATTCTGCGTAGGCTTCTTGGAGATCGAATTCATCGTCCCCGCGGCCCAAGCCCGTCGTGACCGAGCCGATCACTTCCGCATCGGTGCCGAAGATCAGGCTTGTCCGAAACCCCACTGGGTGCTCTGCGGATACAGGCTTGGCGATGATGAGCTCGGCGTTGTTGATCATGAAATCCCCTGCTCGGGTGTCAAACACGCGCAGGGTGTTGGTGCGGCTGTTAGGTTCGTTGAAGTTGTAGGTGTAAGACGTGTCAACAAACCCACTGATCTGAACGCCGGACAGTCCACTCGGTAACTGAACGGTTGAGGGACGTTGGACGGGTGTGTTCGAGGCGGCTTCCTGCTTGGCGAGTCTGGCTTCGAGCGTGGCGAGGCGACCTTTGAGTTCTTCGACTTCCGCTTTGAGGTCGGACGTGGTCGGTTCCTCCGCCCACACCGAACCGCTGAGGATGAGCGCGCACGCCGCCACCACGGCAGACCCGAATCTGCTCACCCACTCCACTGAGGAACGGCTCATTCGCATCTGCTCTGCGCCGCTTGGCAGCGCTCAGCAGCACTATACAACATTCGCCTGATGATTTCGAGTGTGCAAGGAGAGGCTTCCTCACGGCGCCACCACGTCATCGGTGGTGTTCGCTGGTCAGGAGCGGTGCAACGATCTTCGCGATGCGCTCGGCGATCTTCTCGTAGCCGGCGTTATTCGGATGGAGCTCGTCGCTTTTGAGCGCTGGCTCATAGGAGATGCCCTCCAAGATGTTCGGGACAAACGCCGCTCGCCTGGCCCTGGCGACCTTCCGATAGTCCTGGCGGGTGGCATCCCCGAACAGCCCCGCTTGAATCCCCACCACAACCACCATCGCACCGTGATCCTGAATCCTGCGCACGATCGTCTCGAGATTCGCAAAGATTTCTGCCCGGGGGAGATGTTGCAGGAAGTCGTTTCCGCCAAATTCCACGATGACGAGTTGTGGGTCTCGTGACAGGACCTCGTGGTCGAGCCGCCTCAGGGCATCCCGCGTGGTCTCACCGGCCGCGCCGGCGTTGATGACGTCCCGACCAAGCGCTTTGGCGAGCAGGCTCGGATAGTCGTGTCCTGGAGACGCGCCCACGCCTTGCGTGAGGCTATCGCCGAAGCAGATGATGGCGCTCCCGCGGGAATCGAGGTTGGCAATGTCAGGCCGTGCAGAGCAGCCGAGAATCAAGAGGAAGAGGCAGATCACCAGTCCTGGGCGCATGCAGAGGCATTATACACGCAAGCACCGGAAGGTTCCTGGACACAAAAACGGCAGCCTGGTTTGGCTGCCGTTCGTTGCGCCTGTGATGTGACGAACTGCAATCGGGCGTTAGGCGTGACGCACGGGTCGGCGGCGAACCGGCTGGTGCTTGCCGTTCGTCACGTGTTGAGAGATCCAATCCGTGGCGACCTCACGGGCATTCTCGACTTTCGTGGCGAGAATCCTGGTCGTCTCTCCAAGTTTGCGCGTGGCGGACTTGCGCAGCTTGCCAATCTCCTGTACCAGTCGCTTCCGGATCATGCGACCTGAGGCTGGTGCAAAGAACAGCGCCAGGATGCTGCCTGCTGTGGCGCCGAGTGCGAATGCAGCCACGGTCCGACCTTTCCCACTTCGCTGACGCTTCTGGCTCATCCCACGTCCCTCCTACTGTTCCCTTACCGTTTCTGCCCATGGCGAGGACCCCCTCTTGGCCTGCGTGACATGACGACAGGAACAGGAAGCGGATGCACCAGCAGCGGCTGCGGAAGGAAGCGGGGGGTCTTCACGCACCAGATGGCGCGAAGCGCAGAAAGAAATATGCGGCACCGCGAGATGATGTCGCGGTACCGCTGGTTACAAACGAAGCAGAGATGTTGGGCACACATTCTTTCGGCAACCTGGCGACCCAGCACTAATTTGCATGCAAATGAGTGCTGGACCCATAGTTTTGCCTGCCCCTGCCCGCCCTTGTTAGTTCACTTGGCAGGCGGGCGCCTTCTGCGCCCATAGGACAGGCCCGACTATCCGCCAACGACCTTTGGCGGACAGGCGGGCGCCCCTCGATTACTCGAGGTTTGCCCCCCGCCCTTTCACGAAAGGGCGGGGTCCGCCACGCTCTGTGGCGGATTTATCGAGAATGTCAAACAACCAAAATCGTTACGTTGGTTTAAGCATACCCAATGTGGAGCCCCGCCCCGCCGTGGCGGGGCGGCACCTGACTCTTCCGCCCGCGGGGCGGAACCCCTCACCCAGGGGCCAGCCCCACGCCCCCATTCACCCCCGGGCAAGCCCGGGGCCCCCTGGGTGTGCGGGTGGCATGTGGCACGAAAAAATCAAGACCGCGCCAAGATTTTTTCATCTCGTGTCAGAGCCGTCTCTTTTAAGGAAGGCCAGCGCGCCAAGGGCTTCATCAGCTCAAGACCGCTCCCGCCATGTCACGGCAGACGCTGAGACCCAGAAACGGCGAAATGCTTGCGGAGGTACTTGGGGAGATGCGCGAGGTTTTCTTTCACCAGCATGACGATGAGCAGCGCGGCGATGGCGCCCAGGGTGCTGCGCTCACTCCACCAGGCGGCGCGCCACTGATACGCAATATGGGTGGGCTCATGCGATGAGCGACGCCACCGGGGAATCCATCGCGGTACACGCTGGCAGTAGGCGGGATACGCTGATCCGAAACGCTCTGTTAAGATCTGTTCTTCCCAGAGGATGATAGAGAGATACTGGATGGTAAAGAGCCCGATCGCCACGGGCACCATCCACAACAGCTCCGACATGAAGACCACCCCCATCGTGAGGAGGAAATTGCCGAGGTACAGAGGATTGCGGACATACGCGTAGGGGCCATGGGTCACTAACCGTTCGACCCCACCGCCGCGCGTGCGGCTTCCCTTCCCGACCACTGCGACCGCCCACAACCGCAGCCACTCCCCGAGCACCAGGAACAGGAGTCCGGGGACCCATGTGATGAGGTCTGGGGCATGTTTGAAGGTGCACAGCGCCAGGAACACCAACCACGGGATCGGCGTCCAACTGCGGTTGCGGAAGAAGAACTCGCCCAGCCTGATCATCTTCGCCTTGAAGGGGGTCGGCGTGAGGTGAGCCGCTTGCGGTGTCATGGTGTCGCGTGGTGACATCGCTCCCGGTCCTGTCATGCGGCGCGCTCCAGTTGATGGACGACAAACCGACCGCCAAATTTCGGTTTGGGATCGAGCCGGATCCGCCAGATGCTCGGCACATACCCCCACTTGAACCACAGCTCTGAGAAGGGATCGGGCCGCAGGCGGCCACGGTATCGTAAGCCACATTCTCCTAAGAGCGCATTGAAGGCCTGGAAATTCGCATAGACCATCTTCTGCGGCAAGTGCAGGGGATCATCAGGAGCGAATGTTGATTTACTGATCAACCAGCCGCCCGGTGCCAGGGCTTCGATGAGTGCCCCCAATGTCCTGCGAAGATCAGGCAGGTGCTCGAAGACGTCTAACGTGACAATCGCCTGGTAACGGGCCCGAGGCAAGGGGTGGGTCGCATCAAGCACGTGCGACACGCAGCCGTGACGCGGCAACCGCCAGCGCGCATAGGCTGAGGTGGGCCCAGGCACATCGGCGTAGTCACAAGACACACCAGCAAGACCCAATGTCAGCGCAAGCCCCCCCGCCCCACCTCCAAAGTCCAGGACCGGTTCCACGCGGAACTGCACGCAGGCCTGCCGGATCATTTTAAAATACCACTGGTACTCGGCAAACGCTTCAAAGTAGCTGGACTCATAGATGTAGCGGTCTGTCGTCTGATAAATCTCCATGACATCATGGAGCGCGGTGTCCGAGCCTCGTTCGTGATCTCGGACCGACCAATAGTGGTTCGCGATGGTCTCGATGGGCTGGGATAGTACTGCTGAAGTCCTCCACGACGCGCTGCAGGGCTTTCGGCGCGTAGCGTCCGCCTTTCCACTCACGAAAGCGGTGATCCGTCCACGGTGTCCCACGACGCTTAAGGGGGAGTCCGACGGAGGCCATCACCGTGCAGCACGACACGCCAACACCAGCTGGTGGGTCTTCGCACCCCTGCGAGCAACAGCCCGCGTGAGGCGAGGCGCGTTAACGCCCCGCGTGGTCAGGTGCCTGTGACGGTCGTGCGGGTTGGATCGCGTCAAAGAACCGCCGGCAAAACTCCCGGTATTCCTGCGCATCGATCAATTGGTCTGCCGGGAGGAATCGATCATGCGCTGAGGAGACCCCTCATCAACTGCGTGTGATGAACGGCCCTAACGGGCGTCATGGCTACTTTCCCAGAGCCTCTTCTGCAAGGGTGTGTTTGATCAACGCGTTACGATATGCCTTACTGGACTTCCGCTTGGCAAATCGTTTGGTCAACCGCTTTGATCTCCCATCGACGTGATACCGCTCTTCCGAGAGATCGGTGTGATACCGTGCCGTCGTCTTGTCAATGGGACGCATGGAATCAACGGTGATGCTCGCGCAGTCTGAGGTTGGCTAGTGCTCCGTCCACTTTGATTTGCGTAGTCGGGCGATCCGCATGACTCTAAGTTACCCTCGCGGGGCGTGGACGGAGTAGTCGATCGTCCATAGTCTGTCGTCCATCGCCAACAACGAGTTGCAGTCCTGGTTGTTTCGTCTGACTATCGACTATGGACTCTTGACTATGGACTGCTTCGACAGGATGGAGCCCCTGGACCCCTCATGTCAATGCTGTCGAAGCACTAGGGTTGCATCTTCTGGGAGATCGCGCTTCAGTATCGCCTCGTGCTTTCGGTTTCGCCGTTTATACCGTTTCGTTGGCTTGCAGAGACCGCACGTTGCTCGACGAACCTTCATCAGTGCTCAGCTACCCATTGGATGTGCCGATGTGATTGCGCGCAGTCCCTCAGGTAGAGATTAATCAGATTCTGATACGGCACTTCCATTTGATTCGCCATGGTCTTGAAATACTCCACCACATCCGCTCCTAGCCGAATTGTCACTGGCTTCTTGAGCAGTCTGGCATACGGATTGCGGCGGCCTTTCATCTTCGAAAACTCGTATTCTTTTCTCATGTGGTTTCCCTCCAATAACTCCTCGCTTCGTGGCGTGTAGCCCGTCTTGCCGAAATAATTCGGATCACTGACTGCGCCTCTCTGACGCAATGACACACCACCAAGAGCCGCAACTTGAAGCTCAACCCTAACATGATAAAACGATCTTCCCGATCGGAATGGTCAGGGTCGAAGAACTCAATCGCATGCTCATCGTAAAACACCGTCAGCGCCCCTTCGAAGGCAATGCCATGCTTCTTTCTATTGAGCACAGCCTTTTCTTTGTCCCACTCGAAGCGAATGTCATGCATATGTACAATGTAAATATACCACTCCTCCGGGATGTTTTCAAGAATTTGTGCGCAAGCCGAACCCGCCCTGGAAATCCTTGAAGCGTGCCACGTCCTGGCTGCCTGACCTTCAGCCGTCTTCCCGAGATTCCGCGAGATTCCGGTGTTCAACGGGATCGTTGAGCTGAAGCGGATTATGGAGAGGGTTCGAGCGGAGCGGACGGCGGTGGCGCCTCTGGCGCCGCGGGGGGGTTGGCCTTTTCAGCAGCGCGAGCAACTCGCCGCTGCTGTTTCTCTTCCTGCTTCTTTCGCCGCGCCAATTCCTTGCTGCGCTTGGCGCTGCGATATGCTCCCGGACTCGTTCCCATTCAGGCCGTCCCCCCCTTGCCGACTACGTGCTTACTGCTTCACGACGTTTGAGGCTTGAGGACCCTTCGGGCCTTGCGTCACCTCGAACTGGACCTTCTGCCCTTCGGAGAGCGATTTGAAGCCCTCGCCCTGGATCGCCGAATGATGCACAAACACATCCTTGGATCCGTCGTCCGGGGTCACAAACCCGTACCCCTTCTGGTCGCTGAACCACTTGACTGTACCTGTTGCCATTACCCAATCACCCCCTTCGCTGCTTATAGCAAAAAACCGCGGAGCGTCCCAGCCCCACGGTTTGCCAAACTCGATGATGCTGAAAACAACTGTCATATTTTAGCAAGGAACGTCTCCCCGTGTCAACCCAATTCTCGCTGCTCATCACGGAGCAAGAAGACTGGGCAACTGTTGCGCAAACGCCGAGCGCGGCAGAACTGTCGTGCAGCCGGCCGCCCGTGCCTGTGCCAGCAGCTCGGTCTGGACATGCGAACCATAGCCGATGATCGGGACCGCGAGGCTTAAGTCGACAATCACCACGGCAGGATCTGCCCAAGCTTCTTGGGCCTGAGTGAAATTCTTGGCGATCCGCACCTCAACCCCGAGCGGCACTGCCGCCGCTTGGATCTTGGCCTGAAACACCAGATCATCCACAATCGCTAGCACAATCATGAGGAAAATCGGTGCCGTGCTAACTGTGCCAGTCGAAGACCGGTGAGGCGGTACTCTTTAGGGCGGCACCGGTTTTCTTTCCGCGCTCATTGGCCCCCGCACCCCCGATGCTTCGCTTTGCGAAGCAAAGCGCAGGGGGAAGCCGCGGGGGCCATTTTTTCGCATAGTCAGAAAGACCGTGGCGAAAAAATGGGGTGAGTCCGTGGACGCCGTTAGAACCACCTCCGACGAAGCCTGGGGCGTCTTTCTGCGCGAGTTCACGCGCTGGTGTGCTTCTGAGGAAATCCACGCGCTCGTCAAACTACGACCAGTCAACGTTCTCAACTCTAACACCCCGTCTCTGCTGTAAGCTCTTCCTGGCGCCTTCGATGCGCCGCACAAAACGTGGATCATGCTCCAGCCGGTAATCAAACCAGTCGTCCTCCGAGGTAAAGCCGATCAGAATCCCGGCTGCCCTGCCGTGGCGCGTAATCACAATCTCCTCGTGCTCCGCCGCGTGCAGATACTTCGACAAGTCGTCCTTGACGTCAGACAGCGCGATTCGTTTCATGCTGATCTCCCCTCCCGTTTCAGCCACTCAGCGGCTTCAGACTTTGACACGATGGCTAAGACCTCGACGGTCGATTCTCTGACATCGTAGTACACCCGAACCTCTCCTAAGCGCAAGCGGAACTGGGGTCGGGCAAGCCCGCGCAGCCGTTTAATACGGCTCTTGCCCACTGTCGTCGGCGCATGACGCAACGATGTCTCGATTCCATCCCGAACCATCGACCGCACATGCGCCCGCAAGTTCCGCACATCTCGGATGGCTTCGGGCGCGAACACGATCCCGTACTGCATTCTGGCTATAGTATAGCCAGAATTTCTATCTGAGTCAAGTTAGGAAAAAGACGGGGTGAGAGACGGGATTCGGCGCCTCCGCCCCACCATAGGCGGGGCTCCGGTCGGCCAGCCGCCCCTCTCAAGGAAGCCACCGCCTTCGGCGGGGTCCCGCCAACGGCGGTGATCGCCGCTCCTGTTCGTCGCGGCTCCCCGATTTGAGTCGGGGCTCCCTTCAAATCCCTTGCTGAAGAAGAGAAGGGGTGAGAGACGGGATTTGAACCCGCGACCCCCTGGGCCACAGCCAGGTGCTCTAACCGCTGAGCTACTCCCACCACAAAGACTAATGTGTCGTCTGAAACGTAGCGATTAACCGACGCTTTTGCACAGCGCTCTTGCCCCCGACCGAAGGTCGGGGCTAACCGCTGAGCTACTCCCACCGTATCTTGCGATGAACAAACTCAAGTTCTGTGTCATGTTCAACGTGTCAGGTATCATGGAAAGGGCTGATCGAGGTTTTTCCGAAAGAGAGCGAAGATCCTGCCTACCTACATTACACGTTACACATTTCACATGACACAGTCAGTAGTATCTTACCGGATTTGCCGGGGTTGGGCAACCCAATCTCAGGGAGAGGACTGGTTTGCGGGTGGCGGCGCGGCGGCGGCGTTGGGCGATTCTGGCGGTGTGGATGAGGATGCCGGCAACGCTGACCCAGAGCTTGACGCGGGCTGTTCTCCAACCGGTGCGGGTTGCCCCGGTGCTGGCACAGCGGGTTCCTGCACACTGGGCTGTGGAGGAGCCACTTGAGCAGATGTCTCAGGTGATGGCGTCGGCGTCGGTTCACCCGCCGGGCCTTGCAGAGGAGGCGGGGTGGGAGCGAGCACCTGCAAGGTGTCTTTCACGGTTTGGCTGGTCGCCTCCATACTGGACTTGGCCGCTTCGGTGGCTGGGGCAAGACCCACCTGGATCGTTTGCGTCCCGACTTTAATCTGGACGATCTCAATCCCGCGGGTGACGAGCGGGCTCACCAGCCGTTGGACCACTTCATTCCCTGGAACGAGCTGTACTTGCCACTCCTTGGGGTGATCGAGTTGTCCGGTAATCTGGATTTCTCCCCGCAGCGTCCCTTCAGATCCTCCGACCAGTTTCTTGATATCCGCAAAGGTCCTGCCTTGGTACGAGAGATCGGCTTCGCTCAGGTTGCGAATGACGAGTTGCACCCGTCCATCGAGGGTGTTGGACTTCGCGGTGAGGTGCGTGGTGGCCTCCAGGGTCGCATCGTAGATACGAACCTGGAGCGGGCCTTCGTAGTACGGTTCAAATGCCGCCAGGCGCAGGGGATCCAGCCGACATGACACTTCAAGATTTTTCGCCTGCAGATCAATCCACCCTGAACAATAGGCGGGGGCGCTGTGTTGTTGATCCCCGACCAGCTGGCCTTGGATCGCCAAGGACACCCGATCCAGATGGAGCGGCCATGCGAGGGGCCCGCCCACAAAGGACAGATGATTGAGCACGCCGCGAAACGGCTTCGCCGGGCGTTGATCAAGAAACTCGAGGACCCCATCCGAGATCTGGAGCGTGCGGATCACGGTCCGCCACTGCACACCTCCCGCTGAGAACGTGGCGGCAGGTTGGGGTGCGGCATCTTGCGCACTTGCACCGAGCTGAGCGAGCCGATCCAACGGCGGCCACTCCAGCGTGCCTTGTGGGGTGCGATGGAATTGCAGGTGCGGTTCCTCAAGTTCAAGGCGGCTCAGCCACACGGTCTTCCGACGCCAGGAGATCCAGACGGGGCGTGCGATCATCCGGTGGACCGTGAGCACCGTGCCTGGTGTTCCGGAGACGAAGGCGACGTCGGAGATGCTCACCGCAAACGGAACACCCACATGGACCTGCCCCACCGTCAGTTCCCCACCGGGCAGGCGGGACACCTGTTGCCTGATCCACGGTGGAAGGACCACGGAGAGCCACCCGTAACCGATCCCTGCGAGCAAGACAAGCCATAGAAGACAATCAATCCACAAGCGCCTCCGTCTCATCGAAGGGCCTGTGCAATGTGTAATGTGTGATGTGTAATGAACAACGTCGTTACCAAAGCCTCTTTCGAACCACCACGTTTGACATTACACATTCCACTTTCCACATGACACAAATTAAACGCGCCTGGCAGGCTACCACTGCCTAAATGGCAGTGGTAGGCGCCCTCCGTTCCCCCGACTTCGTCGGGGTCACTCCGGGTCGGCCACCCACCCCCACAAGCAGTTGAAAGTTGAAAGTGGAAGGTTGAAAGTGAAGATTTCGCTCTGTCCTGACTTTCCACGTTAAACTTTCCACTTTCCACTGTTTTTACGGGCTCCCTTCTCCGCCCTCGCGGATAAAGTTAGGGGCGGATCCGCCCGTGTGTTAAGAAGCGAATGGGCGGAGAGTCCTGCCCAAAGTTAAAGCGCGCCTGGCAGGACTCGGCGCCCTCCGTTCCCCCGACTTCGTCGGGGTCACTCCGGGTCGGCCACCCGCGCCTCCCAAGGAGGTCGCCGCTTGCTGTTCGCTCGCGGCTCCGTTAATTAGAGTCGGCGCTCCCTTCGAGTCCTGCCCAAAGTTAAAGCGCGCCTGGCAGGACTCGAACCTGCAACCAACAGCTTAGAAGGCTGCTGCTCTTCCTGTTGAGCTACAGGCGCCTATAAGAACAGTGTAAAGTGGAAAGTGTAAAGTGTCGTGGTGTGTGACGGCGGAAGAAGATAAGCTGGATTCGTGAACCGTTATCTCACAGCTTTCCTTTCCACTTTCAACTTTACACTTTCCACTGCTTTGATGGTCGGGGAGGTGGGATTCGAACCCACGACCTCCTGCTCCCAAAGCAGGCGCTCTACCAAACTGAGCCACTCCCCGTCCAATAGGCGGGGCGTTCACCAAGAGAAGTCGCGGCTCCCCTCAAATTTTTCCGGTAAAAGTGCTCCGGAAAAATTTGAGCCCAAACCAGACGCTCTACCCCCGCCACGCTGCCTGGCGGGTCCGCCAAGATTTGTGGCGGAAAACTGCCCGCCCCCCCCGGCCCGCCCCGGCGATCGCTCACGTCGGGCCGGGGGGCGGGCGGCAATAGCGAGAGGCGGGCCGGGGAGCCACGCCCCGAGTGGCGTCATTGTAACAGTGTAGCATAACGAGCGTCAACGCTCCGGCATCGCTCAGCGTTGACCCTGAGCGAAGTCGAATGGGTCAACGACCCCACCACCTGGCTGGAGCTGCCATCGGCAGCTCGTTCCAGTTCGTAAGCTGAAAAGGGACTGGGACTGGAACCAGCCTTCGGCTGACAGCCAAGTGGTGGGGCGAACGGGGCATTTGCGATAGGCTTCGTCTTCCTCTTATAATGGCGTTCATCATGCGCAGCGACCGCCGCATCGTCATGGTGGGTCTCGTGATTGGCCTTGTGCTAGTGGCGCTGTCCGGTGCGATCGGCCTCTGGCTGACCGCCTGGGTCCCGACCAAGGGCAAAGCGTGGCTGGAAGCTCAGCTTGAACAGCGCCTTCCATTGGATGTGCGCATTGGATCGATGCGCTATGCCCTCACCCAGGGTCTGCTGCTCCATGAGGTCAGCGCGACGGATCCGACGACAGCCACGACCTGGTTCCGCGCTCCACGCCTCAAAGCGCGCATTGGCCTCCTGACGCTTCTCATCCAACGAGAGGTGGCCTTCCGCATGGAAGGGAGGCTCATCGCTCCCTGCCAGACCGACATGACCGTGTCAGGTCGCTACGGGCTCCGAAGCCAACAGCTCTTGGCTGAGCTGGCGAGTTCGGACATTCCGGTTGAGCAGGTCATCCCTGAGCTCAGGCAGCGCTTGTCGTCCCTGAAAGCCGGTCGCCCCCGCCTCGCCCTGCGCCTGAGATGGCAGCCTGGCACTAACCCTGTGTTCACGGGACGCCTGACGGGAACCGCGCTCAGGGTCCAGCACGGCCCACTCCAACTCACGAGCGACATGATCATCGAGGGGACCGCAACACCACTGCCGGCCGGACCAGCGCCATGGTCCCTGGATCTCACAACCCGCCTTGATCGCGGGACGCTTCACGGACTCCCCCTGGTGAAGGAAGCAAGCCAGCTCTCCGGCACGATTCGGCTGGTCAATGACACGCTTCAGATCACTGTGCTGCGCGGCACGACGCTTGGCTCACCCTGGGAAGTGGAAGGCCTGATGTTACCACTCGCTGCACCTTCGCTGGACCTGGTGATCCGAACGCGCCTTGACCTGGCTGCCGCCAGCGCGATCGTTCCGGACGTGGCTCAACGCTGGGAGCCGCGCGGCGAAGCCGATGTCATCGCGGTCTGTCGGGGTCCGCTGGCTCGGTGGCCGGAGATTGAGTTCATGGCAGACGTCGCGCTTCGTGACAGCTCGGTGGCCATCCCCACCTCTCCGTATCGACTCGAACATCTCACAGGCCGTCTCGAGTATGACCACCTCACCACACATCTCACGCTGAATGCAGTGACGGGCCGTGTGAAAGAGAGCCCCGTGACGCTCCAGGGGGAGGCGCGGCTCGTCTCGCCTGCCCAACTCAACCTCACGGCTGAGACAACCGCTGACCTCGCGTTGCTCAACGAGGTCCTGCCGCCTGAAGGTCTCCTTCAGCGCGTCGCCGGCTCAGTCTCCCTGCATGTCGATATTCGCGGCACCTCGTCCCATCCCACGTGGGATGGGACCGCGAGGTTCACCAACACCGCCCTCCGCGTGCGAGGGATCGCACAAGCGATTGACGGCCTCAGCGGAACCGCCCATGTGACCGACCAGGACATCTCAAGTCCGCTGGTCTCCTTCACGATGGATGGCCAACCGATCACCATGAAAGGCAGGATCACCCACCTTGCAACAGCGCCTCACGTGAGTGGCGAGGCTCAATTTCCGAATGGATCCCTCGTGGTCAATGGCACGGTGTATCCCGACCGGATCGCCCTTGAATCAGGGGAGCTGACCGTCGGGGAGTCGTCTCTCCAAGCCCAAGGCCGAGTGAGCCGTCTTCCCCACCAAGCCAGTCAGCTCATGGTGACCGGAACGGTTGATCCTGCCGACCTGCTCGCGCTTCCCTGGATCGATCTAAAATACCTTGAAGCGTGGCAGCTGAGTGGGCGCGCAAAACTCCAACTGCGCGTGAGTGGTCCCCTCGATGAGTGGTCTTCACTTTCGGCGCAGGGCATCCTGCAGGCGAATCGCCTGAGCATCCATGGGGTGCCGCTTGAGACGGTCAGTGCTGAACTCAACAAGGACGGCGGCATGCTGTCACTCCGGGTGACGGACGCACGCCTCGCCGGCGGACGCGGCTCGGGCGAATTCGTGATCACCCAGCAGGATGAGCCCAATCGATTCTCCCTGGAAGCCGACGTGATCATGGCGGATCTTGGCCAACTAGCCGCCGCGCTTCCTGCCTGGCACGAGCGTGATATTCGAGGGGATGTCTCGGCTCACGCGAGTCTTGGCGGGGTGTGGAACGACCGCAGCAACCTGCACGGTCAAGGATGGCTCTATGCCACTGGGGAGCAGTTGGGAGAAATTCCGTTGCTCGATCGGGTATTCCGCGGGGTGTTTGGGGCGCTCGCCGACCGCTTGGGATTGGTGACGCTTCGCAAAGCGCAGGTGACCAAGATCGGCGGGCAGTGGCGGCTGGCTCAAGCGCGAATCGTCAGCGATGATCTGCAGCTTGTGGGACTCTCAGGGGCAGAGCCGGTGACGATCTTCGTGCGGGGCTCGGTGGGGCTCGATGAGACCCTCGATTTGACGATCGAACCGAAACTCTCCGAACAGCTGTTCTTGCAAGCCCCGAATACGTCAACCCTCTCGACGACGATCTTGAAGGTCATGGGAGGACTCGAACGCGTCCGACAGCTGATCGGGCGGCATCGGATCACGGGAACGCTGGACAAACCGCAATACAAGTTTGAGGTCGACCTCGACCAGGTGTTGAATCAAACAATCCCCTCGAGGCTGGAGCAGCTGCTCGACTCACTCCGCTAAGATCCATCTCGCCCGGTTGCGCGCGAGGGTCATGAGCTTGCGTCGCATGCGCTGGGCCGCTTGCGCTCGGTGGCTGATCCGGTGCTTCATCGACGTCGGCAGCTGAGCGACGGTTTTCTTGAAGCGCGGGGCGAGGAAGATGGGATCGTAGCCAAACCCGCGATGCCCCACCGGGCGAGTCGCCATGCCACCCGCCAGCGTGCCTTCCGTCACCGCCAGCACGCGGGTGGGGCTGGCAAGCGCGAGCACGCAGCGAAAGCGAGCCCGCCGCTTCGGTGCAGGCAACCCCTCAAGCATTCGCAGGAGCTTCGCGTTATTGGCGTGGTCGTCGCCGTGACGACCCGCAAAACGAGCGGAGCGAACCCCAGGCGCTCCGCCCAAGGCCTCCACTTCCAATCCCGAATCATCCGCAAGAGCCAGACAGCCGGTCGCACTCGCAACCCTCTTCGCCTTGGTGATCGCATTCGCGCGAAAGGTCTTCCCGCGTTCCGGCACAACGGGCACCTGCGGAAATACCGCGAGGCCATGCCACCGAACACCGGGAACGACCAGGAGGGCTTTCAACTCGCGAAACTTCTTGAGGTTGCGCGTCGCAATCACAATGTCAAGACGACTCACCGGGAGGAACACCTCTTGCTTCTGTCACAGATTGCGGATACCGCGCACGCCGAGGACGTTGCGCTGGAGGGTGATCAGGTCACCAATCGCGTGAGAGGCAAGCCGCAGTAACTGCGTCAGGTCCTGTTGGCGAAACGGATGCCGCTCGGCCGTTCCTTGGATCTCGATGAATTGACCGCGCCCGGTCATGACCACGTTCATGTCCACATCCGCATGGGAATCCTCCTGGTACGTCAGGTCGACCACCGGCGTGTGATCCACCAGGCCCACGCTGACGGCCGCCACGAAGTCCCGGATCGGAAGCGCGGATAACACGCCTTGCTTGCGCAAGAGGCGCAGGCCATCCACCAAGGCGACAAACGCCCCGGTAATGCTGGCACAGCGCGTGCCTCCATCGGCTTGGAGGACATCGCAATCCATCCAGATCGTCCGCTCGCCCAATTGCTCCAAATCCACCACGGCCCGGAGGCTTCGGCCAATCAAGCGTTGAATTTCTTGGGTCCGCCCACCGAGTCGGCCGCGAGACGCTTCCCGTTCAATGCGCTGTTGGCTTGAACGCGGGAGCATCCCATATTCGGCGGTGAGCCAGCCTTTGCCGGATCCTTTGAGAAACGAGGGGACCTTCTCCTCCACGGACGCTGTGCAGATCACCTTCGTCTGGCCCCATTCGACCAAGCACGACCCATCAGCAAACTTGAGCGCGTGTCTGGTCAGGGTGACCCGGCGCAAGCGGCTGGCTGGGCGACGGTCGGGGCGTTTCATGATCCACACACGCGAAACCAGTCACCCGTCATCAGAGACCAGAGCTATCTGGTTACTGGTTTCCGGTTTCTGGTTGCGCTCTTCACTCGTTAGCGGTGGTTGACCCGTTCCACGGAGCGAATCGACCGACCGAGAAACTGCTTGCCGAGGGCCGTGAAGTGATCGGGTTCATCGGTCACGAAGAAGCGATGGCGCGGAGGCATCCGTGGGGTGGAGAGCCATTCGTTCCACGCCAGCAACCCTTTGACCTCGGTGGCGGTCTGCGTCGCTGAGTCCACCAGGGTCACGTCGTGGCCCATCGCGTGGCGGATCACGGGGGTGAGCAAGGGATAATGCGTGCACCCTAAGATCAATGTGTCGATGCGATGACGCGTCAAGGGCTCGAGGTACTTCGCCGCAATCTGCGCACAGATCAACCCGTTCAACCATCCCGACTCTACGAGGGGCACAAACAGCGGGCAGCTTTGGGAAAAAACCGTCATCGAGGGATCGAGGCGCTTGATCTCCAGGTCATACGCCCGACTTCTGACCGTCGCCTCCGTGCCGATGACCCCGACCCGTTTGTTGAGGGTCGCTTGGACGGCCGCACGCGACCCGGGGCGGATCACGCCAATGATCGGGACCTTGAAGTACCTCCGCAACGTCGGCAGCGCAAACGAGGAGGAGGTGTTACAGGCAATGACGATGCACTTGACCCCGCAGCGTAAGAGGAATTCCACATTCTCCAACGAGAACCTCACGATGGTCGAGCGCGACTTTGAGCCATACGGGACCCGGGCGGTATCCCCGAAGTAGACAATCGACTCATAGGGGAGTTCCTGCATGAGCGCTTTGACGACGGTCAACCCCCCAATCCCTGAGTCAAAGACCCCAATGGCTTTGCGAGACGCGTTCATCCCGCCCCTTGACGCATGGTCAGGTCATCACCGTGACAGGTTCTCGCACCATCTCACCTCCACACATCGCGATCAGTCAACACCCTCATTCAGAAGACAGGGGCGGGATTCATGAGCGGTTAGAGATACTGGAGCTCCAATTCTTGCACATAGGACGTAATGCCATCCGCAATCGCCTGGCCAATCGCCTGTCGATAGGAAGGGCTGGCAAGCCGTGACGCTTCCTGCCGGTTGGTCACGTACCCGACCTCCACCAGGACCGCGGGCACCATCGCTTCCCGCAACACGACAAAGCGGGCCCCACGAATCCCCCGACATGGGACCGCCAACCGGGATCGCAGCGCCCGACAAATCTGCCTGGCCATCCGGGCTGAGTGATGGCGACTGCGCGTCAGGACCAAGTCCCAGAGGATGCGTTTCATCGTCACGGTGGGAATGGCGATCTCCGTTGGCTGAACGCGAGGAGGAAACGCGGCCGCGGAACGCACGACCGTTTCCCTGGGATAGTAGACCTCCACACCGGAAACCCCGCGATTCGGATTCGCATTGACATGGACACTGACGAAGAGGTCCGCCGGCAGGCGATTCGCGACAGCCGACCGGTGGCTTAAGGCGATGAACTCATCGCGGTCTCGCGTCATGACGACTGAGAGGCCACGGGCATGCAGTTCCGTGTAGAGGCGGCGGGCGATATCCAGGGTCAGATCCTTTTCACGCAAGCCGTAATGGGCCGTGCCGGGATCGGCCCCTCCATGGCCCGCATCGACCACAATGGTCCGGATCGGCAGGAGTGCTGGACTGAGCGGTGTCGGATGAGTGCGGAAGGTCTGCGGCGGGAATTGGGAGGACATGCATCCAGCAACAACAACCAGCGCCCCCCATGACGCCACGCGAGCCGCGCGGATAAGATTCGTTACCATGCACTCACAAACGCGACCCGGTGGCCGAAGCATTGTGTCATGTTGAATGTGAAATGTGTAATGTCAGCTCCGTCCTCTATTACACATTCCACATCACACAATGAACAAACACGCTCTTCTCAAAATTGGTGGAGGCGGCGTCAACACAGTGAAAAGTGTAAAGTGAAAAGTTAAAAGTAAAAAGCCCCACCACGTTCCCTTTCCACTCTTAACTTTCCACTTTCAACTTAAAATTGGTGGAGGCGGCGGGAGTTGGCGCCTTCGCTCCCCCGACTTCGTCGGGGTCGCTGCGGTCGGCCAGCCGCCCCTCCCAAGGAAGCCACCGCCTTCGGCGGGGTCCCGCCAACGGCGGTGATCGCCGCTCCCACAACGGTCGCGGCTCCCCGATTCATGGTCGGGGCTCCCTGCAACTCCCTGCGATGAAGAATATGGTGGAGGCGGCCGGAGTCGCACCGGCGTCTTCGGATCGAGTGCGTGAGCCCTCTACATGCGTAGCCCCGAGATCGAACTCTCGTCGTCGGACCGTCTACGGAGCTGGCGCTCCGACGACCAGCCGTCGTGTCCCGTTCCTCTCGATCCCCAACGGCAAGGATCGAAAGTAGCCTGCTTCCAACGCCCATCCAAGCCCGCAGGCTGACTTGGTGGACGGCGTCGCGTCTTACGCGACGACGAGTGCCTCAGAAGCCAGAATCGCTTCCGCTTCTGCTACAGGGTTGTAGTTGGCACTTGTATTGGTGTCAGGTGTTTTCCGCCAACGGCGGATCCGCCCCGCGTGTTACCGTGAGGCGGAAACGAGGCCTCCTGACCACCTCGGCATGCCCCTCACATCGCTCTGGTCCGAATCGATGCTCATCGCCCCCTTTGTCGCTCACTTCGTTCGCTCCCTAGGAGGGGACGCCCAAGGTTTCCCCTCCTAGCGGTCGTCCCGCCATCGGCGGGACTCCCTCGTCTCCCCTTCCTTTGAGGAAACCAATAGAGAGAGCCTCCGGCAACTTTTGGCGGGAAGAGGAAACGTCGTTCTCCTCTTCCCGCGCCCATCGCTTTCCTAAGAGGAAGGGTGGTCCCGACGACGGCGATGTTCTTTGAACGTGCGGCGCAGTTCGCGATCGAGTTCGCGTTGCCGAATCGCGTCTCGTTTTTCATAGAGCTTTTTCCCCTTGCAGACCGCCAGCTCAACCTTCGCCAGCCCGTGTTTCAAATAGAGCCGCACGGGGATGAGTGTCAGCCGCTTCTGGCTGAACACCCCCTCCAAGCGATCGATCTGCCTTCGATGGAGCAAGAGCTTCCGCAGGCGCGTCGGCTCGACGTTGAAGCGGCCGCCCTGCTCGTATGGGCTGACATGCATATTATACAGGAAGACCTCCCCCTCATCAATGCGAGCGAAGCTGTCTTCGAGGCTCACGCGGTGGTTCCGGATCGACTTGATTTCGGGCCCGACCAACTGGATCCCGGCCTCGATCGATTCGAGGACATGGTAATCCCGCAAGGCCTTGCGGTGCGTCGCAATCAGGGTCGTATCGCTCATGGACTCTGGCGCTGCACCTCACCCACCATGGGGACAAACCGGACAGGAATCACGGCTTCCTGGATAATCCCCTCAGAGGTCTTGGTCCACACCATCAGCTCTTGAACCGGATCATCACCAACCGGAACGACCAAGCGGCCATCGAGGGCCAACTGGTCAACCAGCGGCTGAGGCACCATGGGCGCTGCCGCGGTCACGAGGATGGCGTCAAACGGCGCTTCCTCGGGCCAGCCAAGATACCCATCACCAACGCGAACGCGAATGGGTGTCAGACCAAGTTCGCGAAGCGTCTGCTCGGCCCGTCGAGCCAGCGGCTCGAGGATCTCAATCGTGAACACGAAGTCGGTCAGTTCTGCCAAGACCGCCGCTTGATAGCCTGAGCCCGTGCCGATCTCCAATACCTTCTCTCCAGGCGACACGCCGGCCAGCTCAGTCATCAACGCCACGATATACGGTTGCGAAATGGTCTGTCCTTCCCCGATCGGCAGCGGCTGATCGGTGTAGGCGAGTTCGCGATAGGCGAACGGGACAAACTGGTGGCGAGCAACCGTGCGCATGGCCTCAAGGACACGCTCATCGCGAATGGGCCGACGCCCATCCGGACTCTCGAGGAGTTGTTCCGCCACCATCCGTGCCCGCAGGTTCGCAAAGGAATCCTCCATCGCAGACGTGACACGGACCCCGCCCGTGAGGGCCATGATGAGAACCCCCCAAGGAAGAGGGGTGATGAGTCGGAAGACAAACGCGCTCACGCGCGTTTTTTGAGGACGCTGACCATGCGCCATGAGACGCAGGAGGGTTCCAAGGGCTTGGAGAGGTCAAAGTCCGCGAAGATCCCCACGATATCGAAGAGCCCCGAGGCTTCCACGAGGGCGCGGAATTCCTGCGGCATAATCAGCCGCGTGCGGGTCCGCTCGCCACGGATTTCCTTGGACGAGCCGTTCTCTTCCACCACGAAGACGAGTTCATCCTCAAAGGTCTGGCTGATCGGATCGATCGACTCGGGGTGTTGGAGATAGAAGACGCGCACCGTCGTGCCGTGGTCCGTTTGTTCCCACTGGTAGATTTCGTTGGCGATTTGATTCCAGCGGACGGGGATCCAAAAATCCGTCACATAGAGTCCACCCGGGCTCAGGTGCTGACCCACCCGTTTGAGGTGGTCGATGATGTCCTCGTTGGTCAGGAGGAACCGAAACGTATCCATCAGGCAGACCGCGAGGTCGAACGTCCCTTCGACCGGGACCTGATGGAGATCCCCGACCAACACCGTGACCGGCAGCTTCGCCTTGTGGGTTTCCTCTGTGACGAATGCGACCATCTCCGGTCGCAGGTCAAAGCCGGTCACCTGATAGCCGCGCCGGGCCAATTCAAGCAGATGGCGCCCCGCCCCGCAGCCGATATCCAAGACCGTCGTGGCTTTCCGGTCAAGGGCTCGCTTTAGACACGCTTCGAGAAAATCGCATTCGCCTTTGGTATTCCACTGATAGCCGATCGCGTAATAGCGCGGGTAGCTGTAGACGCTAGACGGTGAGGTGTCTGGGTTCGTCATGGTCAAGACGCGCCGTGGGAAACCGTTCGTGGCACGCGGCGACGGAGCCGCGCCTGGGCCGCCTCAAGGATGCAGCCAATCAGGGACGAATAGCTCAGGCCCAGATGTTCGGCAAGCAGGCCGAAGCTCCCTTCCGGATCGAATGAGGGGAGTGGATTGATCTCCAAAAAGGAGACCCGCCCTTGCTCATCAACCCGAAGATCCACACGAGCCATATCCGAGCAGCCCAAAGCCTCAAACATCACCAAGGCCACGCGCCGCGCCTCCCAATCGAGCTCCGGCGTGAGCTGAAGCGGGGTTTCCCACCCAACCGCCCCGTACCACGCCCCGACGCCACCCCGCCGATGGCGGGGTGGTACGGGGTTCACCACGTGACACGACAAGCGGGTGGCCGAATCGATCGGGCGTTGAATCGCCGGATACGCGATTGGGGGGTCGTTTCCAATCAGACACACGGTCAGCTCACCGAATGGAATGAACTCTTCAACAAGGAGCGGCTGTTCCACGCGCCGAAACAACCACGCAAGCCGTTCATGCAAGGCCTGGACGTTCTGCACCACTGAGCCGGCATCAATCCCGACCCCGGACCCTTCATAGCGGGGTTTCACAATGACCGGAAATGAAAGCGGGATGGTCGCCGGAAGCCTGCGGGGATTCTCCACCGTCACCCATCGGGGTGTGGGAATCCCTGAGGCGACCGCCAGACGCTTGCTCATGGTTTTATCCAAGCCCAGGGAGAGCGCGAGCGGATCCGAGCCGACATACGGGATGTGCAAGAGGTCAAGCAGGACCGGCACCCATGCTTCCCGGCACCGTCCGTGCGTGCCTTCAGCGATGTTGAACACGAGGTCCACCCCGTGACCGCGAGGCCGTGTCTCGAGCAGCTCATGGGCGTTGCCAAGCCGGATGACCTGGTGGCCGAGCGCTTCAAGTGCCTGGCAGAGTCCGTCGATCGTCCGAGGAGGATCGAACTCAGCCTGCCGCTCATCCTGTGGATCCGTTTGAAGATCATAGGTGAGGCCGATGCGCATGGCACGGTGATTATACCACGACGAGGATAGACCCTTCATTGACAGCCGCGCAATGGGATCGTTATACTGGCTTCTCTCGGTTGCGGAGGTGGTGGAACTGCCCCCCGTCCCCCCGGCCCGCCGCGAGCGACAGCCGGGGCGGGCGGCGATTGCTCACGGCGGGCCGGGGCCATTAGCTGCATCTCAGATTGGACTATTAGAACACTGTGGGCGAGTGGTGGAACTGGCAGACACGCAGGCCTCAGGAGCCTGTCCCGAAAGGGGTGGAGGTTCGACTCCTCTCTCGCCCATGTACCTTACAAGAGGTAAGCGGTAGGCGGGATTCCGCCCACCATCCTTCTTGAGGGTGGCGGGATGCCGCAAGGCATGGGGGTTCAAATCCCCCCTCCGCACTCTACACATCCTGTGGGGGATTTGAAGGGAGCCGCGACTTCTTTTGATCATCGTCGGCGCGACGAACAGGAGCGCCGACCTTCCTCGGAAGCGGCGGGTGGCCGACCCCGACCGAAGGTCGGGGCGCCAAATCCCCCCTCCGCACTTAAAACAGTCGAAAGTGGAAAGTTGAAAGTGTAAAGGAAGCTGTGGGTATTTTTGACTTTCCACTTTACACTTTTAACTTTGAACTGTTCTTAGGGGGGCGCCAAATCCCCCCTCCGCATGTCTGACAGGAGTCCATACACGGGGATGGGTTGAGCATACACCCACACCAAGACAATGAGCCAACGGCCGTTGGGCGTGAAACTCCTCGTGGGATTGGATGTGTTCGCGGGGATCACTGGTTTCGTGTTTGGCTTCGTGTCGATTGGCGCACTGGCGCAGTTTGCGACACAAGCTCGGCTTCCCTGGCCATTGATCAGTGCGGTCGCTCCACGTGAACTCCTCCTTGCTCCCAACGTCTTCGCCATGTGTGCCGGTGTCGGTTTGTGGATTGGTAGGAGATGGGGGTGGT
This sequence comes from uncultured Planctomycetales bacterium, assembly GCA_964373175.1. Classification (GTDB taxonomy): domain Bacteria; phylum Omnitrophota; class Gorgyraeia; order Aquiviventales; family Aquiviventaceae; genus CAYJTP01. Next base: position 14,466 of record CAYJTP010000006.1, on the reverse strand, counting down.
GGGTCAGCGCCCTCTATCACAGTTCCCGGGCGGTGATGAATCTCGCAGGCGTGCTGCTGTACCTACAAGATATCCGGCAGTTCAACCTCCCCGCGCCTCCACTCGCCTATTTTGCCATTCGCGCCAGCATCCCCATCGCAATACACCTCGGTATCCTCCTGTACCTCCTCAAGAGCAGCCCACTGAGATACGCAGGTCTGTCCGTGGAACAAAAAAGCTCGTTGATGCTCAAGGTCGGAAGCGCGAGCGTCGGGATCGTCGCCCTCATTTTCGCGACGTTCCACCTCACAGCAATCAGTAGCTGGTCGCGCCTGAACGTTTTCATGCTGTCACAAGCCAGGCAGGAGCGCCATACCGACGCAGTGAAAACGGCAGAACAGGCCTTAAAATTTTCCGAGACAACGTTCGGCCCAGCACATCCGAACACCGCAGCGGCCATGAACATGTTGGCGATCATGTATCATCGCCAAGGCAAATACGATGAACCTGGTCCTCTGTATGAACAGGCGCTGAACATCATGGAGCGCACGTACGGAGCTCACCATCCGGCGGTGGCGGTCTCGTTGGGCCATCTGGCGGAGTTCTATTTTTACCAAGGCCGGCTTAGTGACGCTGAGAGCTTCTACAAGCGGGCCCTGACTGTCCTAGAGAAAACCCAGGGGCCGGGAAACCCAGCCTTGGCTGATACGGTTGATAGCTTGGGCTTGCTCTACCAGATCCAACGCCGCTACGCTGAGGCAGAACCGTTGCACCGTCGAGCGCTCGCCTTATTCGAAGCCAGGTATGGGCGTCACCATCCCCGCGTCGCCACGACCCTGAACTACCTGGCGGAACTCTACAAAGCCCAAGAGAACTACTCCGCAGCCGAACCGTTCTATCAGCGGGCTCTTGCCGTGCGGGAGGCGGTCTTCGGGCCCAATCATCCTGAAGTGGCGATCATCCTGGAGAACTACGCGGACCTCCTCCAGAAAGCGGGTCGAGAGGGTGAAGCTGAACCCCTAACAAGCCGTGCACGGACGATACGAACCGCTCGATGAGCAGCGTTCTTAGACGACTACGGATTCCAATACCCATGCTTGCCTGTTCATTGATCGGGTATGGCTGTGGGGTTCAGACAAATGAATTGCCGATGTATGGAAATGTTCAGAAGACCCCAGAACAGACAGCCATCGATGAGACATTTATCCGAGGCGTGACCGCAGAAGCCGGCAACAAAGAAGCCGCTGCGAAAAAAATGCTAGAACTCGTGTGGCAATATGCTCATCGTGGGGACGTCAAGACGGCAATGAAACGATGTAACCAAGCCTGGGTGCTTGACCCGAATAATCCTGAGGTCTTTTTCGGATTTGGGGTGCTGCTATCGAAACAAAAGAAGCCGGATGAGGCCATCAAGATGTATACCAAGGCGATCCAACTCGATCCCACCTACGTCGATGCCTACTACAATCGTGGTCTTGACTCCTACCGCCAAGGGAAGTATGACCAAGCCATCGCTGATTATAGTCAGGCATTAACCCTCAAGCCCGATGATGCTCAAACCTACAATGACCGGGCTGTCGCATATTTTCGAACGAAAGACTACGACAAAAGTTGGGAAGATGTACAGAAAGCCCGAGCGCTGGGTTATCCTGTGCATCCAGGATTTTTGAAAGCGCTCAGGAAAGCCTCTGGAAAAGAAACCTAAGACGCCTCCTCCAGCCTTTTGTGTGATCTGACGTCAAGTGGTCAAAATGGTTCCGGCTCCACGACCAAGATGCTGTTGACCGTCGTTCGGGTCTTCCTTGCCATCGCGCTCTATGCGGTGGGGGTGCTCGTGATCGGCCTGGCGTTGGTGCCAGCCGTCCTGCTGTGCCGAGCGGTCTGGGGCACTACTGCGGGACTGTCCATCTGGCAGCAGACGCTTGTGATCTGCTTGGCAGCCGGGTTAGCTTACTTCATCTTTGGGTTCAGCCTGATGTTGCTTGCCGCCCTGATTCGATGGATCTTCCGGCTGGACTTGAAGGAAGGTGACTATCCTCTCGCGTCACCGGGCGTGTTCAAGTGGTATGTGTCCAACGCGCTGCAGTTTCTGGTCTGGACGATCTTTGGCGACTTCCTGCTCCTCACTCCTTTCGCCGCGTTATTCTACCGGCTCATGGGCGCGAAACTGGGTCTGAACGTCCAGATCAACTCGAAGTACTGTGCGGACCTCTCCTTATTGGAAATTGGTGACAACGCGGTCATTGGTGGACACGCGACGGTTATCGCACACTCCTTCGAGCCGCGTGGCTTGATCCTGAAAAAAGTCCGTATTGGCCGCCATGCCATCATCGGTCTCAATGCCATCGTCCTTCCCGGGGTCGAGGTCGGGGAGCGAGCAGTGGTCGGCGCCGGAGTCTTTGTCCCGAAAGATACTGTGATTCCTCCTGGAACAGTGTATCGGGGGCAAGAGAACAAATGACCTGCGAAGTGGTCGCCTGAGGGTCATCTTGGAATGATTGCGACCTACAAAGAACAGGTCACGACAAAGGGGCGCAACGACTGCGTGGAGATTACCGAGCGTGTCCAGCAGGCGGTCAGCCGGGCGAAGATCCGTCAGGGGCTGGCGACGGTGTTTATCACGGGTTCGACGGCCGGGGTGACGACGATCGAGTATGAACCGGGGTTGGTGCGGGATTTGAACGAAGCGCTTAAGCGGCTCTTTCCTGAGGGGCTGCGCTATGCCCACCACGAATCAGGCGGCGATGACAACGGGTTCTCGCACCTCCGAGCGTCGTTCATCGGTCCCTCGCTTTCCGTGCCGATTGTCGAGGGACGGCTGCAGCTGGGGACCTGGCAACAGATTGTCCTGATTGACTTCGACACCCGCCCGCGAACCCGCTCCTACCTCATCCACCTCATCGGCGAGTGACGCCTAGGCTGATGCCCTGCGCCCGATAGCGCTTCGCCAACTCCACGTATCGCTTCACCCAGTAACGAATATAGGCGACGTCCTTGGCCGTGACGCGTCGCACCACCTTCGCCGGCACGCCGACCGCGAGGGTGCGTGGAGGGATCCGCGTTCCTTCCAACACGACGCTGCCCGCCCCAATGATCGCCTCACGACCGATGCGCGCCCCACTGAGGACAATGGCCCCAATGCCGATCAAGGCGCTGCGTTCTACCACACAGCCATGCAAATTCGTGTGGTGTCCGACATGGACATGACCGCCGATCAGACAGGGATGCCGGCTGTCCACATGGAGGACCGAGCCGTCCTGGATGTTCGTGGCTTCGCCGACGGTAATCCGGTTCACGTCGCCCCGCAGGACGCAGCCAAACCAGATACTCGCCTCCTTGGCAATGGCGACCCGCCCGATCACCGCGGCTCCAGGCGCAATGAAGGCGCTGGGATGAATCTGTGGCAACTGATACCGAAACGGAAGGATCATGGGTTTGCTCCCAAGTTGACAAGATACGCCCGAAGGATCGCCTGCCGACGCGCCTCCAACACGTCCACGAGACGCTGGGCATCTTCACGGCGTGCATACTGGCCGGCTGACACCGCCGCGTCCAGTTGAGCCCTCGAGAACAGCGCAAGACGCTCAGCTATCCACCGTGCATCCGCTTTCGTGATCTCTTCAAACGCGACATTCGGGGCGTAGGGCTTCCAACGAATCGGATCAAGCCGCGGAGAAAACAGCCCGACCGCCGGACTCCACGGCCGTTCCTTGGAATCGCAGCCGGTCGTATGCAGGCCCAACGTCAAGAGCTCGAGCGTGATGTCCTTGAGGTCCACATCGTTGACCCACCCTTGGCACGGTCCCTTAGACCCTCGAGAGGCAGAGGCTCCCAGCGAGGAGCCAAAATCGATCAGGTACCCCATCGCGCGATGTCCCGTCCACACCATCAAGGTGTTCTGGTCTTTGGCATCGGTATTATTGACCCACGCATAGGCGAGTTTCAAGGCTCTCAGCTCGGTGCAGTGGCGATGCGCTTTAAAACTGAACGGGCCCACGATCTCCCCGTCGAGGAACCGACTGGCGGAAACCCGAATAACCCCGCCTTGCCCATGCGAGGTCACGAGGCGAGCGAGCTGCTCCTTCGTTTCAGGAGGAAGCGTGGGACTCAGGGTCAATTGCTCCTGAGTGACGTTGACGATCTCATAGCTGGGGACAGAGTAGCCTAAGGCGTACAGGAGCTTGCTCGTGACGACCTCAGCACCCGTGAGCAGTTCGGGGTAGCCGACAAAATCTAATTTAAACAAATACCGATCGCCTTTTGTATCCCTGACAAAAAAGCCCGCGGTTTTGCCCTCGACTTTCATGCGCGTCATGACAAACGGCGGCTGGGCTTCCTGACCTGCCTGCGTGGGTCCCCGCCGGATCGCCTCAGGGCTTACATGAGTCATGTCGCGGTTCGTAAAGAAACTGCTGTCTGGCACGATCCCATCGTGCAGGTCGTGGGACGGTCGAGGTCTGCCAAGAGCCTTGCGGACCACGCGCTCAAGATCCATCCCCTGCTCAACCTGAGACAGGATCGAGGCATCAAACCACTGCCAGGCCACCGAGTGCTGATGGAGAACTGGCTTGGTGGTGAGGAGACAGGAATGAGAAGCCGCCAGCGGCCCTGTGGCGCACCCACCGCAGAGCCCAAGGCCGACAACAGCCCAGCGAACGACCCCGCCCCTTTGTCTGTGGTCGAAAGGCTTCAGAAGACCAATTCGATGTCTAGACGATCCGTTCGCAGTAATTGGAGATGTCCTCAACAACGGGGCGGGATTGGTCCTGCGGCCAGACGACGGGCCGCCCTGGCCGCCGTGGCGAGGAGTGGGGTCTGACTTTGTCCAGCGCGGTCCAGTTCGGCAAAGAGCGACTCAAGGCGCAACCGTCCGACCACATAGACGATGACCACGCTCAACCATCGGTTGTGATCCCAGATGCCTTCCTGCAAGAGTCGATAGGTTTCCTGGGGGGTATCGAGGGGTCGTTGAGACTGCGCGTCGGCGTGATCCAAAAACCGGTCTTCGTCAAGGACGGGAAAGATGAGGCGCCGCAAGCCCGGATCGATGAGATTATCGAGGAGTTCGATCGCATCGGCTCGCACGTAGGCATCGGGTTCCCGCAGCTGGTTATAAATCAGGTAGAGGTCCTGCGGACGATACAGCAGACTCAACAAGCGGAAGATCTGCTGGGTCGTTTCTTCCAGAAGCACACGCAAGAGCCCCCAGATGGGATCTGCGTTGGACAGCGAAACGCTGAACGCCGCAGGCCCCGTCCCGTTGCCCGGGGTCCAGGTGGCTGCCAAGCGGTAGATCGCGGCAACCTGGGTGATGCGCTGGTACGTGTGGACCTCTTTGGCAACCTGCCGTTGAATGAGGGGCTTGGGAAATTCTACGCCGCGTGGATGTCGCAGACGGAGTTTCGTCAGCCCACGCAACACCTCTTGGCGCATCACCTCATCGTCCTCGACCATGAGCATCCCCAAGAGACAGTCGATAGCCTCCTGCCCATCGTGTTGCACGACCCGTTTGATCGCTGCGCGTCTGGTGCTCATCGCCTGGTGACGATCCTGCAAACACGCCTTGAGCTGTTCGAGTGATCCCTGGAGGCCGTCCTGATCTGAAGCGTGCGGTCGCTGTTCATACTGCGTCAGCTCAGAGAGGAGTCGCTCGCTCTCCTCGGCTAAGGTCCCGTTGATGGCAAAGAGCCGACTGGCTAACACGAGTTTCTGGTGAGCGGGGCTGCCTGGGAGCAGGGAGTCGAGACGCTCTTCAAGCGCGTCGGACCCCGCGACCGCTGGCAGGCACTCCTGATGGCGGATGGCGGCCTCGGACTCTCGGCTGCGCCGAGCCGTCGCTCTGGCCTGGAGGATGGCCCGGATGGTTTTCACATAATCGCGGCGCAGTTGGATCGCCAAGGCTCCCCACAGGCACACGAGGGGGATCGAAAGATAACTCAACGCCCTGGCTTCGAGGTGCAAGACATCCAGACAGAGAATCCCCACCAGCGCTGCAATCCCCTTTCCAAACCGGAAGACGATCATATCGATAAAGGGCTTGACCTTGTACCGAACCGACCGGTCGATCGGGAGATAGAGGACTTCCTTGGTCGTCTGTTGCAGGGAATAATTCATCGACCCGTCGTACAACTCCATGGTCGCAGCCAACCAAAACGTGGGGAGGAGGACCAATCCGACCGAGCCGGCCAGCAGCCCTGCAGGCAAGACCAGCAACGCCCAGGCCAGCCCCACGTGCCTCAGGATCCAGCTGGTCAGAAGAAATTGAATGAGGAATGCGGCGAGATTCACCCACCCAAAAAACAAGCCGGTGAACGCGGTCTTCGCATCCTGATCGGGGAACATCTGCTCGATGAACGGATTAAATTGGTAGTACACAAGCGTGGAGACGATCTTCGCAATCCCCACCAACCCCACGAGCAAGACGAGATACCGGGACTGGAAAATCGAACGGACGACCCCCCTGAGGTTCATCGGATCAGCAGGCGGCGAGGCGCTGGGATTCTCAGCCGTCAGCGTGCTCGGGGCATACCGCCACAGACGCTGGACCAGGACCCAGCAGACGAGCAGGATCGCGGCAGACAACAGCAGCAAGCGCTCGGTTCCCACCACGCTCGCGCCGGCTGCCGCAATAGACGATCCCACAATGCCGCCGAGAATGCCCCCGGAGCCGATCAGCCCAAAGAGTCGCTTGGCTTCGCGCGGATGATAGAGGTCGTTCGCCACGAGCCAAAACAGCGTCACGACGAGGACAGAGAAGATGGCCACCCACACATAGAACGCGGCGGCCACCCATTTACTGGGCCATTGGAGCAACTTCCAGAACACCACCAGGCTTGCGGCGACGGCCCAGAAGGCGAGGCTCACCAGTCGCCGTTTTGGCATGCGGTCCACCAAGCGAGCAAACAACGTGACAATGGGACCCATGAGAATGGCGCTGATGAGATCGACATACGGGACCAGTCGAGAGCCCAAATCCCCGAGGACCAACGATCGGCTCGCCGGCTTGATCACATAGTAGGCGGTGATGACGAGGAAGAAGTAGAGCGCGGTGAGGAGGACCTTTCGTCCCTCCCCCGCCCTGACTTGGATGAGCCGTTTGGAGATAAACCCAATGGCCCGATGCATCGTGTTTCAGAAGACAGAAATCAGAAGACAGCAATCAGAATCTGTCATCTGTCATCTGCCTTCTGTCTGCTGATCTCTGATCCTGGACGAATCAGGACAAACGACAACAGCCGGCCGCCTGCTTCCCCCTCTCGTCGAACCGAATGCCACCGTGACGGCTGGCAGGCGGTGCACTGTCCGCAATCCACCACCTGTGATGCGCGGACTCCCGTCGCCACCAGTTGCTGGGTGGCGCAGCCGACCAGATCGCAGACCCGGCGCCCCTGCGTGGTATGCACAAACGGACCAAACCACGGCACAAACTCCTCGCCGACCTCATAACAGCAGACCCGAATCGCTGGACCGATCCCAATGAAGAGATCGTGAGGGCGGCTGACGTAGCGAGTCTGGAGAAATCGCACAAGGCGCATCGGAAGAGAGCTGACCAATCCCCGCCAACCCACATGCGCCAAGGCGACCACGCGTTGGACGGGGTCCCAGACGACGATCGGCACACAATCCGCGGTGCGAATCAGGAGCGCCAAACCGGGGATCTGCGTCGCTAAGGCATCGCAGCCTGGGATGGGATTGGCCGACGCGCCTGATTCGACCGAGGCGATGCTGGCTCCGTGAACCTGCTCAGGCAGCACCAACCCGTGGGCCTCGATGAGCTGGGCTCGAAGGTCCTCCAGGGTCGTCGACCGTTCGCTGACGCCAGCCAAGAGCCACGGATCCTGGGCGACCTGAAACTGCCACAGGCCTGGTCGCCACGCCCGCACGCGTTCGGTATCACTCGCCGCCGTCTGCAACAGCATCGGTTGACGGGGTGGCCGGCTCGACTGCCACCAAGCCAATTCTCGCCGGATCGATCGGCTCTCCTTGGCGGAGCACTTCGAGATGGAGGTGGGGTTTGATCAAACGGTTCCTGGCATTTCCGGTTTTCCCCACCGTCGCGATGGTCTGGCCTTGACGGACCCGGTCCCCCACCCTGACATTGACCGTCTCCAGATGTCCATACAGGCTGCGCAGATGCTGGGGATGTTCAAGCTCCACGAATCGGCCCAATCCCCGATGGACGCCGATCTCAACGACGACGCCGCTTCGAATCGCTCGAACCGGGCTGCCGAGCGGTGCTTCCAAATCGACACCGCGATGGCGCCGGTTGCCGCTGCGCGGAGCGCCAAACCGGCCATCCCCTTTGGCGTCCGCTCTAATCACGAGCGCGTCTTGATCAAGCGGGGCTACAAGGGGGCGCCAATTCAGATAGAAGAGGGCGTGTGCGCCCCATCCAAGTGCTGCCCCTGCCACCACGCCTAAGAGGAGAGACGACCGCCGAGTCATCGACCACAGACGCCACATTCAATGATGCGTGAGGAGATCACGCCACGATCGGGCATCAATAGCATAGTAGCATAAGCTGCCCCACTCGTGCCGTTCCAACTATCTCCACCTATGCCTTCGTCGCTGCGAGACAACGAGGAGAAGACGGTACGGCTTGCTACACCACTAGGCCGTAATAGTTGGAACGGTACTCGTCGTCTTGAAACCTCACGGATTAGCGGATCAGACCTGCGATCCGCTTGAGGCTGGCGACACGCTGGTGCAACTGCGCCGGGGCCAATCGCTGAAGTCCAGCCACCCCGATTCCCTCAACGCAGAATGAGCCGATCACCGATCCATACACCATCGCTTGGCGAAGCACCGCCGGACTGATCCGTCGAGCGCGGTCCAAGATCCCCAAGACCCCCCCGGCAAACGAATCCCCAGCCCCGGTCGGATCCACCGTCTGCTCGACCGGGTAGGCCGGCACCCACACCATCGACTGCCCCACCCACCCGACCGCCCCGTACCACCCCTGTTTAATCAACACGATGGAAGGACCCAGCCGCCGCACCCACCTGGCCATCGCGTTGAGTGAACGGGCCTGAGTCAGCAACCGCGCTTCCTCTTCATTCAGGAACACCATGTCCGTTCGATGCAGGAGCTTGATGAGCGCGCCGCGCTCGGACCGAATCCAGTGATCAATCGTATCGACGGCGACCAGGCGAGGCCGCGCAACCTGGGACAACACGAGCTCCTGAAGACGAGGATCGATGTTCGCGAGGAAGACGCTGGAGGAGCGCCGATGGGGAATGGGAATGTAGGGCTGGAACGTGGCAAACACCCCCAAGTCAAGGCCTGTCGTGTGACGGCTCGTCAGATCGTCGCTGTAGCGGCCGGACCATCGAAACGTCTTGCCAGCCAGGACGGACAGGCCCGTCAGGTCAATCCGAGGCCGTTGGAAGACGCGAAGCAGCCGCCCGGGAAAATCCCGACCGACCGCAGCGACGATGCGCACCTCGGTGAAGCGATGGGCTGCCAAGGTAAAGTAGGTGGCCGAGCCGCCCAAGAGGCGATCATGGGTGCCTGAGGGCAGGGTCAAGGTATCCAAGGCGACCGAGCCGACCACGACGACAGCCATGCGTCTGTCGGGCTACACCGTTTCGCTGTGGACGGCCTTGCGGGGAGCGCGAACCATCCCGGCGGTATAGAGCGCTTCACCGTACAGCTGGGCGGCCGCCTCGCTGAACGCCTCAGGGAGCGTCGGGTGAGCCGTGATGCTGCGGGTCAGTTGTTTGGCGGTCAGCCCGTGTTGGATAGCCAGCACCGCGAGATGAATGAGGCTTGAGGCCTGTGCTCCGACGATGGTCGCGCCAAGCACCCGATGGGTCTGGGGATCCAGCAGGAGCTTCACGAAGCCTTCTGGTTCTTCGTCGCAGAGACTCTTGCCAAGTGCGGCAAAGGAAAACCGGCTCACCCGAACCGACGCGGCAGCCTCAGACTCAAGGAGCCCCACCTGGGCGACCTCTGGATCGGTGAAGACGCATCGCGGAATACAAGATTGATCAAGCGAGGTCGGCTCATGCGTCGAGAGATTGTGCACCGCAAGGCCGCCTTCGGCGCTGGCTTGATGCGCCAACCCATGACCCGCCAGACAGTCGCCAATGGCTGCGATATGCGGCTGGCTTGTGAGTAACGACTCATTCACGGCGATGCCTCCATCGGTCGCAATCCCGAACCGCTCAAGTCCAAGACCCTGACTGTTTGGGCGTTGGCCAATCGCGATCAGGCATCGCTCAGCCGTGAGGGTCGACCCAGAGGACAACGTCACCCGAACCCCGTCAGAACCAGAGGTCAACGTCTGGACCATCGTCTGCGTCAGGATGGCGACGCCCCGCGCCTGCAACGTTCGCACCAAAACCCGGACGGCTTCTGGATCTTCCATCGGCAAGAGCTGGGGTTGTTGCTCGACGATGGTCACCGGCACACCGAAACTCGACAAACAAGAGGCAAACTCGCAGCCAATCACCCCGCCTCCGATGATCAGCAAGGATCGCGGAAGCGATGAAAGGTGCAGGAGATCCCGATAGGACAGGAGGGCGCTTCCGTCAAACGGCCAGGGACCGGAACTGGGGCTTGCACCTGTGGCGATGATGATGCGCTCTGCCGATACTGAAACGTCACGGCCATCCTGGCGGATGCACAGCGTATGCGGATCATCGAACGTCGCTTCCCCAGCCATGAGCTCCACCTTGTGATGACGAAGAAGCGTGATCAATCCCTCTCGAAGCTGGGTGATGATCCGTTGATTCCGGGCGAGAACCGCTGGGTAATCGACGTGCAGGCTGCCTACCGTGAGCCCGTAGTTGGCCGCCTGGCGAATGCGGCGAAATAACTGGGCCACGGCAATGAGCGCTTTCGTCGGGATGCATCCGACATTCAAACACACCCCGCCGAGCTGAGCCCGCTCGATGAGCGCGACCCGCAACCCCCTGCGGCTCGCCGCCAGGGCTGCCGCATGGCCGCCGGGGCCGCTGCCAATAATCGCCAGGTCATAGGCACGGTCCATCCTTACGTGACGGGCTTCACTTCTTCAGGCTTGTAGACGCAGCACCGGTTCTTCCCGGCCGTCTTGGCTTTGTACAGCTGCTCATCGGCCAACCGGACAAACGCCGCCGGATCCATCTGGCGATCGTGCGGGTAGCGACGAACCGCGACGCCAACGCTGACCGTCACCGCCATGGGTTTGGGTTGACCGCGGAAGGCCTCTTCGACCGCGTGACGGATGCGCTCCGCTGCGCTGGGGGCTCCGGCCGATGAGCCTTCGAGGTCCTCGCCCAACCCCGTCTCCGGCAGCATGACGATGAATTCCTCTCCGCCATAGCGGCCGAGCAAATCAATCGCCCGGATTTCTTGCTTGATCAGCTTCGCCACGGTCTTGAGGACCGCATCACCCTGCGGATGACCGAGGGTATCGTTGACGGCCTTGAAGTTATCGATGTCGATCATCAGCAGCCCAAGCGACAGCTCATAGCGATTGCAGCGCTCCACCTCCAGGGCGAGCCGTTTCATGAAGTAGGCATGATTGACGACGCCGGTGAGCCGATCTAAGATCGCCAGTTCCCCTTGGATCGCAATCGACAGGGCCAAGGTCAGTTGTCCCCACGCGGCGTTGAAGAATGCGTCTTGCTCATCATAGCCCTTCAACAGATCCGGATGGCAGAACACGATGAGCGCGCCCAAGACGGTCTGCTCGATGATGAGCGGCACGAGCACACAACTGCTGGCCTGACCCAGTGCCGCGGCTTTCTCCAGCTTGACGAATGGAAACCCGTCGTGCCAGTTGGGTGCGCGCAGCACCTGCTTTGAAGCCAGCAAGCGCGAGAAGGGCGACTCGGTCAGTTCGAAGAGGGATTTGGTGAAGTACGTCTCATCACACCGGATCCCTGTTTCAAACCGCATGCGATCCGTCTCAAAATCGAGGATCCACAGTCCAACGACGCTATCGGTGTGCGGAAGGCTGGTGATCTGGCTGGCCGCCTGAAGGATGTTTTGGAGGAGGGCGCGTTTATCGAGCCGTTGGGTCAAGGTCGTGCTCAACCCGATGAGCCGTTGATACTCCTCTTGGACCTGATGTTTCAGACGCTCGACGCCCCGTTGAACGGCAAGCTCGTGGGCCGCCTGATGGTGCTGGGCTTGGTTGACCTTCCGCTGCATCGCCACCAGGACCCCTGCCGCCCCCATGAGGATGACCACGAGCAGCGCCACACACGCGACGATCACCATCGCCAGGAATTGTTCAAGGGTCATCCAGAGGGGGAGGGACGAACCCAAGGCCACAAAGCTCGCCAGCAACCGGTCAGCAATCTGGTAGTGCTGCGTGAGCCACACCACCACTCCAAGGAACACGCCGATGGCGACAAGACCGCGTACCATTCGCATGATGATCGCCCCCGTCAACGGGCTCATGCCGTTCCAACTCTCTCAACCTATGCCTTCGCCGCTGCGAGACAACGAGGAGATCGCGGTACGGCTTCCTCCACCGCTAGGCCGTAATAGTTGGAACGGTACTAATCCCATTCTACCTGCCTGATGACGGAGGCGTCAAAACAAACTTGCCCCGACACAAAGACGTCTCGACTCAGGGGACGAGACCGGGCGAGGAGACGCTAGAATCAACGAGATCGTATAGAGGTTACCGACCCGAGACAAATTTGTGTCGGGGCTTGCCAAGCTCAGGGCTTTTCGCTACCATAGCGCCGCGTGGAACCCAAGAACAGCCCGGAGGTGTGTGATGCCAATGCCATCCCGCTTGAAAACGGTCCTCACGAAATCCAAGGTCAAATACAAAACCCACAAACACCCCATCGCCTATACGGCGCAGGAGATTGCCGCCGCCCAACACGTCCCAGGCAAGCAACTCGCCAAATGCGTGTTGGTGAAAACAGACAAAGGGTTTCATCTGGCCGTCCTGCCCGCGGTCCATCTGGTGGATTTTGCCAAACTCAAGAAGCTCCTCAAAGTCAAGAAACTGAGTTTAGCCAGCGAGGCGGAGATCAAGCAGCTCTTTCCCGACGTGGATGTGGGCGCCATGCCACCGTTTGGCAATCTGTATGACGTGCCGACGTTCGTCGAAAAGGTGCTGACAGGATTTAGCGAGATCGTGTGTAATGCCGGGACGCACGCCGAGACCTTCACCCTCAGCTACCGCGACTTTGACAAACTCGCCAAACCCCGGGTTGGGGTGTTCGGGATTCCCATTGAGAAAGTTTCCGCCGCGAAAAAACGCGTGAAGAAGACCTAGCGCAATCGGCGGATCCCACACACCGACTCGTGGGTACGTGTCCCCTGCCCGTGCTGTCCTCATCGCCATCCCTTGAACACCCTCCCCAGGCCACCCCGCATTCCAGCACGCGCAACGACAGGACACGAGAGCCTGTTTCAACACCATCTGAGATTGCTGATTGCGGATTGTCCCGTCGGAAAATCCGCAATCCCTGCCCGCCCCAATGATCGAGAGGCAGGCGGGGAACATCCCTGCCCGCTACGATGACCGAGGGGCAGGCGGGCGAAATCGACAATTCCAAGGTTTTGAAAAGCGCTCTCGTCAATGACCCGTTGGCGGAATGAGGGAAGCGGGCGACGGGTTACAGGGTCGCGTTGACCCACAAGACGTGCGGGGGATTGGTTCGACAGTCGAAGGCGGAGATCCCGGCGTTATCGAGGGTCAAGCGGCGCAGGAGGTGATCGTAGTCCGCCACCAACCAATCGGCTAAGAGCGCCGCGATCACGCCCCCGTGCGAGACGATCACCAGCTCCCCCTCGCGATGGGCGGCGACGATCCGGCTCACGGCGTCTCGCACCCGCACGCGGAACCGCTCAAGCGGCTCCGCACCAGGAATGTGCACGCTTGAGGGGGCGACGCGCCATTGTTGATAGGCGCCAGCAAAGCGTGCATCGACCTCTTCGGGGGTGAGTCCTTCCCACGCCCCCAGATGGATCTCCGCGAGGGCAGGCTCAATGGTGGGCGCCACGCCAAACTGACTGGCGATCGCCTGGGCGGTGTGGAGGCTGCGGGCGAGATGACTGGTGTAGAGCGCACTCACCGGCCGATGGGCAAAATACGCCGCAAGCCGCTTGGCCTGCTCACACCCCAGTGGACTTAACGGAGGATCGGAATGGCCCTGAATGCGATTCTCGCCATTCCAGGATGTCTGGGCATGGCGGACGAGATAGCAGCGCATCACACCCAATCACCAATAACCAAATTCCAAGCACCAAATAAATTCCAAGCTCCAATCACAAAAAATTCCAAACATGGTTTGGTCATTGGCGCTTGGTGATTGGGATTTGTCCGCCAAGGGCGGATCCGCCGATATTGGTGGCGGAGAATTTGGTGCTTTTGCGAAGGTCACCAGGAAAGCAGTTACAGCCCGTAACTGGACGCCACTTGGTTGAGCACCTCTTCCGAAACGAAGATCGGCGCGTCAGCCCGCAGGGCCAAGGCAATGGAATCCGAGGGACGCGCATCGACTTCTTCCAGCGCCCCCTCTTTCGTCTGAA
>CAYJTP010000005.1:42452-55327 GCA_964373175.1 uncultured Planctomycetales bacterium | reverse complement strand
CAGGCAGGCGGCTCCCATGGCGATCACCACATCATCCCACGGCGTGTCACTCATCGTGTTCCTCGATGCCGAGCCTTTAAAAGCCTCTAACAAAATGCTTCGCCCGCCGCTCTAGTGTTCTATCCACATTGAGTTGATTGATGTTGGCCTGCGCGTGGTCCCTGCTTGGTACCTGGTACGCGGTACCTGGTACCGTGAGGGGGGCGTCCACCTGAAAGGACCGTACCCATCAACTCAAAACTGACGGAACACTAGGCTGGAGGCTCGAGGCTCTAGGCCGTCGCTCTTCCCTAGAGCCTACAGCCTTGAGCCTAGAGCCAAGCGTCATTTTGATAGGTGCTCTAAGATGACGACCCCTGCCGACTGACCGCAGAAGTCTTTTGGGGTTTCTCAGACTCCGGCTCCTCGAGCTGCGGGGCGGTTGCCAGATAGCGAGCGAGCACACACTCGACGTCAAGATCGGCAGACGTTTGCGAGGCCGTGATCCGTACACTCTTGAAATCAATGAGCGGTTTGGCCCGTTCCAGCATGCCAACCAGCTTGATCCAGGTGTCCAACGAACAGGTCAATCGAAACCGAACCGGTAACCGGGTCACAAATGAGCCCTTCCCATCTTCCCCG
Source organism: uncultured Planctomycetales bacterium (assembly GCA_964373175.1). Classification (GTDB taxonomy): domain Bacteria; phylum Omnitrophota; class Gorgyraeia; order Aquiviventales; family Aquiviventaceae; genus CAYJTP01. The sequence continues at coordinate 54,706 of CAYJTP010000005.1, read as the reverse complement.
AATGGCACGGATTCCGGATCCTCGGCCTTGACCGAAATCAACTGCGTCACCCCCTGCGGCAGGATGAGTTCCGAGGCGTCCTTGATGAGATCGAGTTGCAGTAACAAGCGGGGCACCACATCAGAAGGGGGCAATTCTTTCGGAAATCCCAACTGCAGCGGCGCGGTCATCCCCCGAGCCATCGCCAGGCGCTCGAGCGTTCGCTGGACCTCATGGAACCGTTGTTGGAAGTAGAGCTGGGGATCGGCGTGTCCCTCAGCGATCGAGGGCGTTGACGTCACCGCGTGGAGGGCCGCCTGGTAGCGGGTTTCTAAGGCCTTCGTCCGGCTGGTGAGGTAGTCCATCACCTCTTGGTTCGGAGGCAGCCGTCCCCCCACATGCAGACTTTTCAGCGCGGTTTTTTTTCGCTCGACCTCCTGGTCGATCGCCTGCATAGACAGCCGCCAGAAAAAGAGCGCCCCGCCCGACACGGCGATGAGCAGGAAACTGCCGATCGCAAACCATGGCGTCTTTGGGCGAGCGACCATCGCTAGCGCTGTCCCTTTCGCGGCTTGCCTGCTGGGTGGCTTGCTGGGGCGCGGCTTGCAGAGGCCTCCGAACGCGGCGTCGTTGGCGGGGCGGGTGGCGGGAAGGGCTGTTGGAGTTGCACGGTAAACGCAACCTGTTCTTTCCCGGTCGCCGCATCCGTGGTCACTGTGGTCGCCAACGGTTTCACGGAGGTCCACCCCACGGAGGATTTGAGTTGATCCATCAGACGGGTCACGCCCTGAAACGACCGCGAATAGCCTTCAACGACCCCCTCAAGCGCAGCGCCTTTTGAGAGCTCGAGTGTTGTGAACCAGACGTCATCAGGCATCGCCTCAGTCACCTGCTGAAAGGCCTGGATCAAGATCCCCCGATCAAGGACGAGTCCCTCAAGCTGCTGCAGCCGGGCTTCCAGTTGGGCGTGGTGCTGAAGAAGCGTGCGGACCTCCGGACGAAGTTTTTGGTAGGTGCGTTCTTGAGCGAGCAGGTGTTGCAAAACGGCTTGTCGCGTCTTGAGGGTCGTCAACATCCCTTGAGCGCTGAATCCGATCGCCAAGCCTGCGCAGACCACACTGGCCGACCGGGCCGAAAGACGCATCTGCCCCACGCGGCGTCGGCGTGAGGCCTCGACCATGAGGTTGACTGGCAAGCGGGCCAGACCAACACCCTGCAAGGCTAATCCGACAGCCACTGCGAATGACTCGGGGCTTTGGACGCGGGTGGGATTGATCTTCACCGTCCGTGCGGGGCTGAGGAGTTCGACGCGACACCCCAGATCCCGTTTCAACGCCTCCACAACCTGAGGCGCTGCGCTGAATGCTCCAACCAGCCAGACCGTGGTCGACGGGTTGAGGGCGAGCTGCTCCTGTAACTCGCTCAAGGACGCCTTGACCGCACTGAGCACATGGCCTTCCTCGACGTCACGCGAGCTCCCTCCCTGCCCCGCATCTGCCGGTCCCGCATTCGGAACGGGAGCGAGGGACGCAACCGGGAGGAGCACAGGAAAGATGTGCAGACCTGAGGCATTCATCACGATCCATTCCAGGGTCGACCCATCAAGACACAGCAAGATGCCCTGAGGCGCACTGCCCGGATCGAGTTGCTGAATCCAGGCGTTGGCAGCCGCAAGCGCAGTGACCCCGACTGTCTGGACAGAAAGCTTCGCGCGCCGGAAGACCTCCAGGTACTCCTCCAGCACCGTGCGTTTGGTGGCGGCGACCACGGCCGAGAGCGTCGTGGGCAGCCGTGCAGTTGAGAGTGCCGAGTGGCCATTCGGCGAAAGCCAGTGGTAATGCCACACACTTTGGGCCACCTCGTAAGGCAACTGCTGTTGCAGCTCAAACTGAATCCCCAGGGAGGGACGTTGACGGTTGACGATGAGCGGTTGCACAGTGGTCACAATGGCCGAACCCGTCGGGATGCCGACGACCACAGGATGCGTGATCGGCAGGGCTTTCCGGACCTGCACAATCGCCTCAACCAACTCGTCTGTGGAAGATCCTGCGCAGGGAACCTGTGACGAAGCCAGCAGGTGCGTCGTGGCTCCGCGTCGTTCGAGGCTGACCGCTCGGACGACCGAGGCCCCAAGCTCAAGCCCGACGCTAATCGCCATAGAACCGCGAATGGTTAATTGCGGAGTGCGGATGGCAGATTGCGGAAGTGGGAATCCAACAATCCCTGCCCGCCACGAGAAGCGGGGGGCAGGCGGGCAAAATCCCTGCCCGCCACGAGAAGCGGGGGGCAGGCGGGCGAAATCCAAAATCTAAAATACAAATGACGATTGTCTCCTACACTATTCCAGGCGCCAGAGCTTGATCGGTGATCCGCGAGGCACCAAGGTGGGCAGTTGCACTCCCACAATCCAGGTCCGTTCAGCCGGCGTGGGATCTTCCTCATCGGGCTGAATCCCGGGAATCCCATTGGCTTCTCGAGCCGCTTTCACCTTGAAGTAATGGTTGCCAAAGGGCAGGCCCGCTTGATTGACTGAAGCCGCCGTGCTCCAGGGTGACCATTCTTGATGGTCAAAGGCGTAGGAGAACACGCAGTCCCCTTCAGGACAGCTGAACGTAAATTGGGCCGCCCGCTCCGGCGTGGCCCCAGCCGGGCCGCTGAGGATCACGGTGTCTGGCGCCAGCAATCCCAGTTCGATCTCATCAAAGACCGGCTCGGAGACATTCCCCGCCACATCCGCAAACTTCACATAGACCTTCTGCGCGCCGCGCACCGCATTCAATCGCCACAGCTCCCGGGTCGCGGCGAACGGCTCCTCCACATAGCCAATGATCGGATCGTTGCTGATCAGCATCCGGGACACCCCTGAGGTGGTATCCGAGGCCGCGAGGTTCAACGTCGCATAGACACTGGTGGTCATCGAGGCGCCGGCGTTGAGCGCCACCGATCCCGTGGGGGGCGTGACATCAGCGGTCACGCTCCAGATGACCGGCGTTTGGGCGTTGCCGAGGCGATCGGTCACCCGTAACTCCATGCGGTTGGTCCCTTCCCTGAGCAATCCTGCGCCCCGAGCCGTCGCGATCCCCGTGGCTTCATCAAAGCTCACGCTCGCACGGGACCCATTGACCGAGAGGACAAGCCCATCTACATCCACGCCGCTATGGGGTTCAACGAGGGTCGCTGAAATCGTCGGTGACAAGGTGTTGAGCAAGCCCCCTGGCGTGGGGCCGTAGCTGGTGATCGTCGGTGGCGTGGTATCGACCCACGGCTCGAAGGAAGCCGCCTTGCCGCTGTTTCCTGCAGTGTTGAGGGCTTTCACCCAAAACGTATGCTGGCCATCGGCAAGCCTCTTGATGGGATCCTGCGCGACATCCCAGGAGGTGTCCGTCGTGTCAACGGTGTCATCGGGTTGCGCATCCAGCGCATAGCTGTAGCCGGCCAGATCGAGACCGCCAGCGGGGGCGTCCCAGATGAAGATCGGATCCGCGTCACGCTGCCAACTCGCTGAGGGAATGGCTAGACCAAGCGGTGCGGTCTTCGCAGACAGCACCGTCAGATCCAACTGACTCGGCGGAACCGCCTTCGTGGTTGAGAGCGAGGCGGCAAGAAATCCTGGTTGAATCCGAAAACGCGATCCGCTCAGTTTCCCGGTCGCAAAGGGGGCTCCCAGACTGCTGGACGCGCGACGACCAGACGTCGGGGAAGACACTTTCGGACCAGCCTCATTGGCCTCGCCAGTCTCCAGGCGACGATTGGTCCCTGTCCCAACCGCCGCCTCAACGCCAGAAACCAGAAACCAGAAACCAGTTACCAGGAAAAAAAAGAAGAGCAGGAAGCGAATCGCGGAATGACGACGGATCGCTCCACGTACGTCAACCCCTTGCAACGCGTGTTGACTCTTGATCGTTTTCTTCATGCACTGACCGCTCATCACTCGTGTTCGCCACGCATCGCGATGTTAGCGTTGAAGAATGGTTTGGACGCGCTTCGAGGCGACGGGTTTCTCTCGCTCAAGCGCCTCACCCACACTCATAATCTGAAACACCTCGGACCGCACGGTAATCAGATGTCCGAGCTGCCGAAAGCGCTCCAGCCGATCGCTCTCCGCCTCGCCGAGCACGGAACCCAGCAACAGATCCCCGATGCCGCGGGTCTTGTGCTCTTGATCCCCATACGGACGGCCCGCGATGAGGCGCTGCGCGAGGAGGTCGGTCATCCCCGGCAGTGTCAAGAGGACTTCGCGGGGTGCGGTGTTGATATTGATCGGGCCGACGCGGGTTAACTGGGGATCCAGCCAAATATGGTTCACATGACAGACCCCACCTGGGGAATCGCAGCGGACTTGCAGCGTACAGGTGTTGGATTCCGAGGCGCCCAATCCGACGGTGATCTGGCCCACGAGAATCCGTCCTTGTTCGTCGGTTGACCGCGTGGGGATCCACTCGTTGTAGGTCCCATCCGCGGCTTGCCAGCGCACCGAGAGCTGTTCGCCGCTCCACCCATAGAGGCTCAGACGATACTGGCCATCAGGAACATCGCGCCATTGCCAGGTTCCGATCGCGCCCTCGCGACTCGTCTCATAGCCCTCAGCGGTCTCGTGCCACTCCGTTTGCCCGTCGATCAAACGCCCCTCCGTTTCCAAACGCAATCCCTCCACGGTCAACTGATCAACCACCTTCGCGAGATCGTCGGTCGACACCACGTGCCACGCCTGCCCGCTGGGAAGTCCTGCAAGCTCTCCGATTGAGCGCAGTGGGCGATTTAACACGGTCAGTTCCTTGGAGGGATCATGCACGATTTGCTGAAGCCCTTGCAGCTCTCGAAGTCCCTCATTGTCATTCGGCGTCCCCGGTGTGTAGAGCTCCAGCGCTGGATACCATCCATCATCAAGCCCGTCCTTATCCGCGTCCACCACGACACTCGGATCCCCTTTTTCCAGGCTTTGAAATGGGGCCGTCGTGACCAAAGGGAGACGATACTCCACCTCGTCCACGACTGCGTCATCGCTGGCTCGAAGCATCAGTTGGGCGTTGGTGTTGGCTGGCAGGGTCACCGAGAGCCAATCCGCATCTGGGTTGAGCTCCCCTCCAGGGAATTCCAGTTGCACGACCTCAATGTCTGCGGGTACTTCCCACGCGGTGCGGACGTCGATGTCATTGTTGGACAGTCCCGCTTGACGATCATCGGCATCCACCGCAGCCACCAAAAGTCCGTGCGCCTTGATCACCGAACCCGCCGGCATGCGGGCCTGGCGACCGCGCGTCGCTTCGCCTTCAATGGTCCACCCGCTGACGTCGATATCCTGCCCGCTCAGGTTAATGAGTTCCACGTACTCCGCGTCAGGCTTGACCGACAGTTCGACCTCTTGAAAATAGTATGTCCCATCAGCGGGGGTCTTGCCAATAGTCAGGCTAATTTTTCGGTCGGAGCCCACCGTCATGGTCGAGGGGTGCCGCTGCCCCTGCACCAGCAGGGCGCTCTGGCCGTCTACGTGCACCTCACCGACGGTCTGACCCGCCTGGGCCCCGAACACGCGCACATAGTAGTGACCTGGTTGGACGAAGGGACTCGTCCAAGACCAGCGAGCCTGGCCGGTGCCGCTGTTCGAGCAGGAGGAAGCATTCACCGGACACGCCCAGCCAGACGTCTGCGGATCAAACACCGCCTCGGTGACGGGAAGGGTGATGACCGGGTTCACCATCACCTCATTGAAGCGAACCGCTTCGATCCCCCGCACGACCACAGCTGGCAATCCTGAGCCGGTTTCGGTGGGAACCAGCTCAAGACCTCGAAAGGCGCAGGTCGTGCCTGCGGCTTCCCGGTGGGTGACGCGGACGGTGACGGTCCCTCCAAGCGCAAGCACCCCAAACGATTCCCCCGCATTCATCGAATGCCGGCTTTGACCCTCGATGTCGACGTCGCCGACTTTCAGACCCGTGATTCCATGGACGAGCACACGAAATGTCCCGGTCGGAACCGCGACTTGCCAGGACAAAGATTGGCCGCTCGCAACCGTCGTTTCGTAGTGTCCCTGAGGGGCGTCCTGCCAGTGCCAATCGCCCAGATCTCCGTGGCTCGTGATGTCATACGACGCCGCCACTTTGCTGAGCTTGGAGAACGCCAGATCCGAATCGGCGTAGTCGGCCATATTGGCCGCGAGCTGCCAGGGATTCTCGACCCCTGTCTCGAGCAACACGTTCAAGAGCTCCTCGGCAGTGGCGGTGTTCAGGTTGACGCGCGGTTGGCCTGCCAGCGTCAGATTCGGATCCCAGCTATACACCGTGGCGACGGCCGCCAGGCGCTTCAGCCAATCCCCCTCCAGCACGCCAAGGCTCAAGAGCTCCTCCAGGCTTTCGAATCGTCGGTCATCCCCACGCAGGGCCAGCGGCTGATACTCATCCGGTTCGTCCACCACGCCATCCCTATCGTCGTCGACGAGCGCCACCCCGGGTCGCTCATTGGGACCGTAGCGGTAGCGTTCAATCGCCTGGGCCGCATTCGCCGCCTGAGGAACGCCAAGCTGAGTGAGGAGGGTGGTGAGATTGACCGCGTCGACCCCGGCTGCTTGTGGATCGGCCAACGCCGTGTTGAGGTTCACTTTGCTGGTTTCGTCTTTGATCAGGACGGCGTAGCGTCCAACACGTTGGCTTGCGTTGTTCATCAGGAGCCACCAGCGAGCATTCGCCGCGCCGCTGTCATCGACGTCGGTCTCGCTGCCGGCCATCTGCGTGACCCAGGATTCGATGAGATCATCCACGCGGGAGCCCAGGCGATCTTCATCGAGGAGCGCCCAGGCATGACTCACCCCCGCTTCGGCGGCATAGCGGGCCTGCGTCGAAGCGGAAAACTGACGAGACGCCTGGGTTTCCAAGTGCATCGAGAAGACAAACGACACCCCCATGATGGCCACCACCGTCAGTACGCTCACAACAATCAGGAGCGCAATGCCCTCATCCGCTGCGGGCTGAGGGTTGTGGGCTGAGGGCAATTGCCCTAAGCCCTGAGCCCTGCCCGCCCCGGCTCCATGGATACTCGGCGGGGCGGGGAGCCCTGAGCGATCGTTAGCTGGCGGGCAGATAGATAACCGTCTCAAAGCGTTCCCCGTGTAGGGTCCCAATCGTCAGGTTGATGCGAATCGCTTTCGGCGCTTTTCCCGCTTGGAGCGATCCGGTCCGGCCATCCCACTGGGTGAGCCAGGCGGTGCCATCGAAATAGGACACGTCAAAGTCGCTGACCTCTTGGCCGCAGAGCTCGTCGGTCCCGGTGTGCCTGTAATCCCCATCCGCGGGCTCTTCGTCGTGACACATCAACTCGCGTCGGTCATTCACCCAGTAGCCCCGTTCCACCAATCCCGCGCGACCGGGAATGGCGCCAACGAAAAAGAGCTCATCCTGCTGGCTGTGGGGTTTGAGCGGGGCGTCCTGCGTCTTGTCGATTCCCAGGAAGGGGTAACGGGCATCGACCACACAGGAACTCAGCTCCCTGGTAAACAGGCCAAACAGGAGCCTGGCTTGTTGATAGCGTTCCGTCCGGAGCTGTCCGCTGCGCCAGGCCCGGGTGATCCCACGAAACATCAGCATGGTAGAGCCAGTCACCACGATCAGGATCGTCATCGCAATCAGGAGTTCCACCAAGGTCAAGCCGCTCGCCTGGGAAGGAATCTTGGGGAGAGAGGAACTACGCATCGTCGGGTGGTCCGTTCCGCGGCCCACGGTCCGGGGCCGATCGTCAGGAAGGTGAGTGGTGGAGATAGTGCGCCACCATGAGCGAGCGTAGATGGCCCTCCTGCATCCAGCTCACCGTGACGGAGAGACGCTTCAACCGGGAGGGGTCGACCAATCCCTCCACGGTGGGCTGATCCACAGCCACGGTGATAGCAAAGGTGTCTTCCTGCGTGGTCGTCTCCCCGACGGCGAGCTCATCCCATGATTTGAGTTTCCAGGATTCGACGGTTCGCTCCGCGATCAGGGCCGCCCGGCTGACCCACTCAGCCCGCTGGGACGCCCGTAAACCCACGGGAAACACCCGGATGGCTCCAACGAGCCCAACCGACAAGATCGCCAGCGAAATGATGAGTTCGATGAGCGAAAACGACGAAATTGGGGATTTCGGATCTTGGATTTTGGATTGGTCAATCCGCAATCCGAAATCCGCAATCCGAAATTTCCAGAGATCTCTCAGTTGCGAAATCATCCCAAAATCTTCGTCAGCGACAAGAGCGGCAAAAACATCGCGACGACAATAAACCCGACAATCCCCCCCACCCCGACGATCAGGAGCGGCTCTAAGAGCTGCGTCAATCCGCCCACGAGCACATCGACTTCTTCTTCATAACTGTCCGCCAGCTGCACCAGCATCCGATCCAACTGGCCGGTTTCTTCGCCTAAGGCCACCATCCGAGACACCAGGGTAGGAAACGCCCCGGAAAGTTCCATCGGTCGCGCCAGCGACTCCCCGGCCTTGAGACTGCGCTCGACTTCTTGGAGCGCTTCATCCAACACGGCGTTCGACACGGTCGCGCGAACGGTTTCCAGCGCCCCGAGAATCGGGACCCCACTAGAGAGCAACGTCCCAAAGGTCCTGGCAAAGCGGGCGATGAGCAACCGTTGGAGGAGCGAGCCGAACACGGGCAAGTGCAGCAACAGTTGGTCCATCTGTCGTTTTCCGGCAGCGGTTCGCAGGGCCATCTGCATCAGGACCACCAACCCCGCGGTACACGCGGCAACGATCCACCACCCTTGCCGAACGCCCGTACACACGATGATGAGGATCCGGGTGGGGAGAGGAAGCGCAGAGCCCAGTTCCGAGAACATCCCCAGGAATGTCGGCACGACGAAGGCCATGAGGATGATCAAGATGCTCACGGCCGCGAACATGACGAACGCCGGATACATGAGGGCGCCGCGAACCCGATCACGAATCCGCTGTTGTTTCTCCATGAGTTCAGCCAGCCGCCGCAAGATCTCATCGAGGATCCCTCCCACCTCGCCGGCTCGGATCATGTGCACGTAGAACGGCGGGAAATACCGTGGATGGTGTGCGAAGGCTTCCGACAGCTTCACACCCGCTTCGACGTCACTGGCGATGAGGGTGAAGACCTGTCGCAAGGGGCCGGGGTCAAGCTGATCGCTGACCGTCCGGAGGGCGCGCAGGAGCGGCATGCCCGCTTTGACCAGCGTGGCGAGCTGGCGCGTACTGATGACCAACTGGGCGCGGGAGACGCCGGAAAAGACAAGACGCAATCCCTTTCGAGCAGCGGTCATCGAAGACAGCCAATCCGCTGCGTCAACCTCGTCCGCTGGGCACACGCCTCATCCGGTGCGCCATTCCCATGCCTCAGAGGATGACCAACTGGGATCCACGGAGCGCGTCGCGAGAGCATCTAGGGGTGGCGCTGAACGACGAGGTCACCAACGTGGGGAGGGGTTGAGGGCCGCGATCCGATGATGTCACACGCTGCAAGCTGGGGACGCACACGAACAGCAACCACCCGTCCCACTGTGGCTCCGTCACGCAAGACATCAAAGGTCATGCCGACCAAGACGCCGTCGTCCGTCCCTTTGTCGATCACGACAAAATGACTGGACGGGTTGACCTCGATCAACCGGGCTTGGATGGCCGGTCCCATCCCGGCATCTTGTTTGCGGACCACAATCGGAGGCAGCTCAATCACTGGAGGAGTCGCCAAGCCCGAGGAGGCCAACGCCGATGGTGCAGGAATGTCCGAACCGAATGCGCCTTCGCTCAGGCCGGTCGACGGACTTCCAGGTGAGACCACCGGGGAACGCGCTGGCGTCGGCCCGACCATCACGGGGCTGGTGGGGGGTTGGCTGAATGGCATCCCACTCGCTTGAGCGGATTGCCGTTGCTCAACCTCAGAGAGCTTCCTGGCGAGCTGCTGGTAATCCCGATCAAGCAGTGCGAGGCGCTCCCGAAACTTCACGGCGACGCGCTCCAGCTCACTCTTTTCTTTTTCAACAACGCTGAGCCGATCCTTGACGTCGTTGCGGTCCTTGGTCAGTTGATCGACCTGGGTTTGGAGATATCGTTTCTCATCTTCAATCGCGTCGTAGCGGACCTGCAGCTCGGTCATGGTGCCGCGCAGCTTGTCCAGGTCGCCTGTGGCGGCGGTCAGTTGGGTTCGCAAGGTGGCCAGGCGGCCCTCGAGCTCCTTCCGTTCAGTCTCCAGGCTCGCCAACCGTACTTGGAGGGTGTCGTTCTGTTCCGTGAGCGACACAATGAGCTGCTGTTTCTCAACGAGCTGATGTTTGAGACGGGAGAGGGTCGTGGTCGAGGAGACGACGATCCCTAGCAACACAATCGCGACGATGACCGAGAGGGCGAGGAGTTGTTTCGGAAGGCGTCCGCTGAGCCAATCACTCGCCATGGTTTGGTTGCTCGCCTACGCGTGCTCACGTGGGAGTGTCCACGCCTGCCTGCGTCGACGCGGTGTCGGCGCAGGACGCCACACGGGCCAACCCGCACGCAGATGGGGCCGGGGTCGCATCACCACACGTTAGTACCGTTCCAACTATTACGGCCTAGCGGTGTGGCACGCCGTACCGTCTTCTCCTCGTGGTCTCGCAGCGACGAAGGCATAGGGAGAGATCGTTGGAACGGCACTAGTGCTTCGACAGGATTGACATGAGAGGTCCAGAGGCTCCATCCTGTCGAAGCAGTCCATAGTCAAGAGTCCAGAGTCGATAGTCAGACGAAACAACCATGGCGGCAACTCGTTGTTGGCGATGGACGACAGACTATGGACGATCGACTGCTCCGTCCACGCCCCGCGAGTGTGACCGGAGCATGCGGATCGCCCGACTACGCAAATCAAAGTGGACGGAGCACTAGGCCTGAAGGAAGACTTCACGAATCACCCAGCAGGCTGCGCCAAGGGCCACCGCGTCGTCCCCCAGCTTGGCCGGCAAGACATCCACGAGGCTGGCGGGTTCTTCGAACGAGTACCGTTTCACCGATCGCCAGACCGGTTCCAAGAGGAGCGAGCCCGCCTTCTCGATCCCTCCCCCAATGACCACTACCTCAGGGTTGAGTAAATTCACGATGCTCGCAATGCGAATCCCAAGCTGCAGCGCGCTGTGCTCGATCAGTTCTCTCGCTAATTTGTCCCCCGCTTGTGCAGCCTGGATGACCGTATCCATGGTGATCGCATCGAGGTTCCCCTGCACCATGCTCGTGATGGCGGTCTCGCTCCCTTCCTCGATGAGTTTCCTCGCCTGGGTCGTGAGCCCAAGATCCCACACATTGGACAACACAAACGCCGGGGTCTTCACCCACGTCAAGTAGTCGTCTCCCGAGGGGACAAAGACACCCACTTCACCGGCCGCGCCACACGATCCCCAATACACCTGACCATGAATGATGAGGCTGGAGCCGACATCCGAGTACAGGTAGACCAGGTTTTCCACCGGCCGATCCAGGCTCAGCCGATACTCCCCATAGCCCGCTAAGGTCGCGTCATTCCCGATGAAGACCGGGAGTTTGAACTCACCCTCCCAGCGGCTTTGGAGCGCAAGATAACTGGTCCGGATGCCTCGATGGGAGGTATCGCGAACCGTCCCGGCCCGCTCATCAATAATCCCTCCCACCCCAATCGCTACGCCCTGAATTTTCTTTGGATCCACAGGACTGGTCTTGATCAGCTGACGGATGAGCTCGCCAGCCTCGGACAGGGCGCGGTCCATCGTTTCAATTGAGCGGGACTTCAGCACCTGATGGACGATATTCCCTCGGAGATCCGTCATGAGACCCTTCATACTGATCTTGGGAAAATCCATCGGTCCGATGTCGATGCCAATCGCAAACCCCGCCTTCGCATTGAGCTCAACGAGGACAGGTTTCCGGCCACCCGTCGAGATATCGTAGCCACGCTCGACCACCAGCCCCTGCTTGATGAAATCGGCCACATAGTTCGACACGGTGACGATATTAAACCCGGTGCCCTGGGAGAGCTCGGTCCTCGTCAACGGCCCTCGCTGGCGAATCAATTCAAGCAAGCTGAGGCTCTTCTGTTCCCGCTCCGTCAATCGATGATCTTCCAATAACGGACGCCGTCTAATCATCTCTGAGAAGCCCCCTCACCCCGTCAACCTTCCCTGCTGCCTGCTGGAGATCCCAGACTATTCTTCATAACTTTCTGAAGTTTGTCAACCCCGCCCTTAAATTTATTTAAAAAGGCTAATGGCGGGGTCAAGGAAACTTCATAGTTTTTAAATCTTTCGAAACCCGAGGGTTACTGCGTCATGGGTTCCCAAACACTC
>CAYJTP010000005.1:0-42352 GCA_964373175.1 uncultured Planctomycetales bacterium | reverse complement strand
GTTTTTAAATCTTTCGAAACCCGAGGGTTACTGCGTCATGGGTTCCCAAACACTCAAGAGAAACTGTTTGCCCCTGCCGTTGCCGGAAGAGCACGTGGGCGTGTTTCACGGTGACTTCAAGGGATCGAGGCATCGCAAGCGCAATGGACCCCCGTTCACCTTGACGCAACGCCAGGGTGATGGACCCCAACCCTGTGCGTGTGAGGGAGAGGAGCTCGCAGCTGGTCGTCTGGAGCAAGACCCCCCTCGTCACAGGCAAGTCAACAGGAAGCATCCGACAGCTTCTCGGCTCAATCCTCATCGTCCCACGGTGTGGAATGCGGATTCCCGAGGCCTCTCCTCGCACCCGAACGGTGAGCGACCGAGCCTCTTCATGGGGATTGCACACAAAGACAAAGGTTCCCTGGGATCCCGTGCGAACGAACACGGGGATCTCCCAGGGGTCAACGTCCACATGCGCGCGCAGCCCGATGCGGGCCATCAAGGATCGAACCACATCCACCTGGTAGTCAAACCGGTGGGTCAGCCCGAAGCCAATAACCATGAGCGTTCCACGACCGACCCGTTTGGTGATCGCGCAGGGTTGTCCCTGCTCGGTCCTCGCCAGAACCGTCGCATGGGAGGCCTCGATCGCCCACTGCATCGATTCGACAAAGACCTCTTGACGACCAGCCGTCCTCTTTTGCGAGGCAGGACTCAGGGACGCAAAATGTCCTGGAATCTCCTGAAAGTGCCGGATCCCAAGCCCAAGCAATAACAAGGGCTCAGGCTGCAGCCCCACGCCTTTGGTAGGGATCGTCGGATACAACACGAGACGCCCGCCGGAGCGGACATAGTCGAGCAACCGCGCTTGGACATCGCGATGCATGAACTCCAGGGCAAAGACGACAAGCTTGGGAAATCGCAATAACTGTTTGAGGGTCGTCCGCTCCAGATCCACAAAGGGCAGGCGAAACCCTGCCAAGATCATCAGGCGCGCCAACCCGTCGAAGAACAACTGATCGCGCAGGTATTCTAGGCGCCTAGCCGTCAGGCCGCTGGCGTATTCGGTCATGTAGTAGGGCGCATAGAATCCAAAGGCCGCGTCATCGTAGAGCGGCTTCGAAGCCGCCAGCGCTCGTTCGGCGACGGCAAGCCACTGGCCTGTCTGTCGAAGCGCCTGGGCATGCGGCCTGAGCGTGCCGCGGCCTGAGATCGCGGCTTGCCATTCGTGGTAGCGACCTCGCGAGCCCACCCCAGGCGGGTTTTCCCCTGCCGCGAGCATGTAGCCATTGATGCCGTTCAACCCGCCGCCAAAGCACAGCGCGAGCGTCAGCGCGACATCCGAGGGATAGAGCCGCGGACGGTCGTGCAACACCCCCGTTTGCAACTCCGCGCAGATCGTGGGGACCTTCGGCGAGGAAATCATCCGACAGGCTTCGTTCATGATGAAGAGGTCGTGGAAGTTCTCGAAGGTCACATGGCGAAGCTGATAGGCTCCGCCGAAGAGCACGTGGGGATCGGCGGAGGCGAACTCGCGAAACATCGAGGTGGTCATGAGCCCTGGCAGGGCGCGAGCAAACACGTTGTAGTCGTAGCACTGCGGGATATTGGCCACCAGGGGAAGCCGAAGGCCCGCTTCGCGCACCAGGCGAGCTAACCAGGCAAAATAACTGGCGTAGTACGCGCGATAGAACCGGGCCCAGTCCAGGCACCGCAGCCATCCTTCCGTCTCCACGTGGCCGATCGGTTGCGGGAGGGTCTCAAACGATGCAAATGAACTGTTGTAGGTGCGATTGACGTGCTGAAGCGAACCGTAGCGGCGCCGCAGGAAGGCGCGATACGCGTCGGTGACGTGCGCGCCGTAATCCGGAGCGCGCAGGACCCAGTTCAACATGCTGATCTCGTTATCGAGCTGCAGCAGGATGATCGGCCCGCCACGCTCAATGGAGAAGCGCCGGATGATGGGCAGGAGGGCTTCATACCAGCGGCTCACGTAGGCGCGATACGTCGGATGGGCGTAGGAGATCAGTCCGGCGTGGGGATGCACGGACCCATCCGATTGTCGGAGGCGAATCTCAGGATGCTGGTCAAGCAGCCACGACGGCAAGCCTTCCTGGCTCAGCTCGCCGTGGCAGATGGGTCCGAGTCGCGCAAAGCTGTACAGCCCAAGCCGCTTGAGGAGTTGGAAAAACCCGACGAGGTCGCGCTGGGGATGCGTGCGGCCCGTCACATCGAATCGCCCAGGACGTGGCTCATGCCACAACCACGGGATGTAGCAGCCGATGGTGTTGAGTCCCAGGCGTTTGGCGAGCTCAAGGCGCGCGCGCCAGGCGGGTCGGGCAATCCGAAAGTAGTGGGCTTCACCAGAAAAGATGAGGGCGGGATGACCGTGGCGGACAAACGTCCCGTCACGTACAGTCCAAGAAGAGGCCATCAGGCGAAATACCCAATAACCAAATTCCAAACACCAAATAAGCTCCAATGACCAATCACCAATACCCAAACAAATTGTTGGTCAACTGCGTGTTTGGTGATTGGATATTGGGTATTGGTCATTATCTGGTCATTGCCCGCCCCGGCGGACGCTTTCGGCGGGCCGGGGGGATTTGGTCATTGGTGATTTCGTCGGATGGCCACCGTCCTGACTGCTCTTCACACCCGCGCCGGGAGGGCTTTGGTCGTGCCGACGGGGTGTTCCGAGGCGGGCCGCTCGAGCACGACACGCACCTGATGCCGCTTGCCGTCCTGATGAGGCGTGATCACATTCCCCTCAAGGGGCTTGCCGTCTACCGTGATGGAGAGACGCCCTTTCTGCAACCCATGCGGGTTGAGGATCTCAATGTCATAGGTCGCGTTGCGGAATGGCCGCACAATGCGCACCCGATGCCACGCTGTGGGAAGACACGGGTCGATGCGAAGGCCTTGGTAGTCCCGACGCACCCCAAGCAGCCACTCAATGACGGCCATGAAGAACCATCCCGCAGTGCCGGTGATCCAGGTGAACGCCCCTTCCCCGTAGCGGTACGGGTTCTGTGGACCGACGAGGTATTCGGCAAACGCATAGGGCTCGGTCTTGTAGAGCTCGTAGTCGGGTTGCGAGCTCGGCATGATCGCGCGCATGCGCCGGTAGGCGAGATCTCCCCGCCCGGCCATGAGATCCGCGACGATCATGAACGTCGCGGCATGGCAGAAGACCGCCGCGTTTTCCTTGGTCCCCTCGGAGAACATGCTGATGCGACCCAAGGACGGCTCCCATTTCGAATACGCGGGGTAAAACAACGCCAGGCCATGTCGACCGTCGAGGTAGCGATCCACACTCGCCAGGAGTTTCTGCTGGCGCGTGGGATCGGCAATCCCTGCCAAGATCGCCCACGACTGGGTATTGAGGTAGATGTTCCCTTCGGTATCGGCCTTGCCGCCAAACGGTCGTTCCTCATCCGTGAAGCCGTAGAGATACCACTCGCCGTCCCACGCGACCTGGTTGATGCGGGCCGTCATCTCCTCGGCTTGTGCGAGGAACTGCTTGGCCTTCTCCTCCTGCTTGATGAGGCGGGCCAGCTCCGCCAGGATCTTGAGGCTGCGCACCAGCGCCATCGCCAGCCACACCGACTCGCCCTTGCCCTTGATGCCGACGGCATCGAGCGCATCATTCCAGTCGGCGTGCCCGATCCGCGGCAGCCCATGCGGACCGGTGTCGTTGAAGGTAAAGGAAAGGTTGCGTTCGAGATGCTCAAACAGGGGGCCTGTCCCGTCGGTGATGGATCCTTTGGTCCAGGTGAGGTCAATCTCCCACCCGTTGACCCAGCGATCCTTCAAGTAGGGAATCTCCTCCTGGAGAATCTTCGCATCCCCGGTCTCTTTGATGTAACCCGCCACGGTTGCGGTGAGCCACACCGGATGATCCTTGTTGGGTCGATGGTTGGCCGGGCCGCTGGTGTCGGACCAGCCTGGGGCGCAGGTGCCATCCCGCCGAATGAGGCTGGCAAGCTTGAGGATCTTCTGGCGGGCGTGCTGCGGGTTGATGAGACACATCGAATCGGCATCCTGGCAGGAATCGCGATAGCCGCGACCGCCGGATCCTTCATGGAAATAGGAGGGTGAGCGAGACCACAGGTTGCAGATGTAGAGTTCGTACTTGAGCCAACTGTTGACAAACTGGTTGAGCGGCTGATCCGGGGTCTCGATCTGGACATTCTCGATCACCCGCGCGCGCCACACGCGCTTCACGGCTTCGAGCTCGGTCTTTGCGCGCGCCACATCCCGGTACTGCTTCAGGAGGGTCTTTGCGTGGGACTCGCCCCCGTCGGTCTGGCCCATCACGACAACAAACTCTAGGCGCTGCTTGGGCTTCAGGGTGACACGGTGACGCACCACCGCCACCCCGTCCTCCCCTGAACAGACCGGGACAGACCGAAACCGCCCGTCGCACACCATCTCAGGCGCTTCCTCTGTGCGGCGTCTGCCAACAAAGGCTTCCTTGATCGTCACTGCCCCAACAACCGGCAGGCTTGAGCTGAAGAACGCAATCCCCACGAAGGGTTGGATGTTGAGATCGCCCCAAAAGGCGGTTTTCTTGGCAAAGATCGTCTGGTGGCTTGCGTCATACCACACGCGGTTGTAGAGGTTCATGATATTGCGGTAGCGCAGTTCCAGGTGGTAGTCCCCCAACAGCCACTCGATGTACGGAAACAGCTCGAGGCGTCTGGTCTTCGATGAGTGGTTGATCAGTCGGATGAGCCACACCTCACAGGGATCCTCTCGGGGCACAAAGTAGGTCATCTCGGTCTCAATCCCGTAGTAGCGTGTTCGCAGGGTCGTGTAGCCGATCCCATGACGCGCCTCGTACTGTTCGCAATCGAGTTTCATCGGTTGATACGTCGCGCTCCAGACTTGTTTGCCAGTGGGAGCTTGGGGCTCGCGGAGATAGAGATACCGACCCGGCCGATCCACGTTGTAGTTTTCTGGAAGCCACCGGGTCACCCGGTCGGTCCGGCAATCCTTATAGAAGCTGTAGCCCCCTGCGCACTGCGAGATGATCGCGCAGTAGCGTTCGTTGGTGAGATAGTTGATCCACGGCCAGGGTGTGTCCGGCCGTTTGATGATGAACTCCTCACCTAACTTGCTGAACGTCCCGTAGGATCCCAAGGCTGTCCCTCGCTTCAGTCCCCGTGATGCAGCCATCGCCTTACCCGTTTCCCTCCTTGTTAGAGCAGTCAATCGTCCATCGTCCATAGCAAATATGCCTTTGGCCATGGACTATGGACTATCGACTTACTGCTTCCACAACGCTTGATACAGCCAATAGGTTTTGCGCAGCTGACGCAGATACGGGCTCAACGATCCATCTCCCTGACTCGTGATCCCTAACCACTCTTCAAACATCTGCCCACCGGGGAATGGGCCGTGGAAATTCGAGGTGGTCTCATGGACCCGCGGAGAAAACCGTGGGGGCTGTCCCGCTTTCCACCACTCATCCACCCACTCAAAGACGACCCCGCCAATCGCATTCCCAACGCCGCGGCCAGCCATGTTGTCTTCCAGGTCCACCCACCCGCCGACGTGATAGAGCGCTTGGCCCAGCTCCCCGATCTCGAGCGACTGATCCACCCGATAGGCGGGGCATCCAAACTCACTGATCAAGACCGGTTTGTCAAGCTGCTCCTGGACAGCTTCAAAAAAACTGCGGCCGAATCCATGCGACCCCCGATAGATATTGGCCCCAAACACGTCGATGGCGGGAGCGGACTTCGCGACCAGATCGAGGAACAGCCACTCCCCGTTGGCGATGGCGACCGGGTGGTTGGGGTCTTCGCGATGGATCCACGTCGCCAACTCATTCAAGAATTCGTAGAACTCCTTGGGATACTGGGCGGCGTTCCCTCGACCCCCGATAATCCCATGGACGCCACCGTAGTTATTCTCATTGCCCAGGACCCACATGAGGAGGTAGGGCTCGTCCTTGAACTCTCGCACCATCTGCCGGACACTCTCCCTCATCCGCTTGCGCTGCCTCTGATCGAGATAGTTGGTCCCTTCTTCCCACTTGGCGCCGGATCCGACGGTGTACATCCCGACGAGATCCCCCATGAGGACCATGATCCCGTCTTGTTCATAGAGCTGCCGCAGGAGCGCTTTGTTCGAGGCGTGGTGGTACAAGCGGATGGTATTGACACCCAAATCCTTGAGGAGTTGAAAATCACCGATGGTGGGCTCATCGGGATCTTGCCGGTTGTTGCGGTTCGCATCCACGAACGTATCGAACGGCCCATCAGGCTTCCCGTTCTTGTTACGGTCGGCGACCATCCAGTCCTGGAGCGTGCCTTCATCGGGCGACTCCCCCACCGCGCTCGGCTGATAGGACAGCCCTCGGATCACCCACGGCTTGCCATCAACCAGGAGCTGCCAATGGCGGTTCGCATACTGCCGAAGCGTCACGCGTCCCTTTCCAAGCCCGCGCGTGATCGGGACGCGCGAGAGATCCTCCGACGGTGGATTCACGGCCTCAGGGGGGACGCGCACAAGATGACCAGGATACGGAATCACCACATCGTTGTCAACGTCGTTGTCGAAGCCGTGCTCGACGACGATCCGCGCGTCTTCCAACCGCAGGCCGAGCTCCGGATGGAGCCGCAAGAGCGCTTCGAGTTTATCCCGGGCGGTCTTGCCAACATACCAGGGCGTCTTGAACTCGGTCCATCCGACCGCACCAGGAAAATGCACGAGGATCGCATAGTAGGCCTTGACCGCCGCCCTGAGCAGCCCGGCCCGTTCCAGGATCATCGCGGTAAAGAACTGTTTCACCCCTTCGGATTCTTCCATCGAGCCGGCCCATTTGAAAAATGCCAGTTGCGGATCGTCATGATACACAAAATCCCAGATGTTCCCATCCAAGCGGTTGTTCTCAAGGGCCTTCCGATAGGCCGGATCGTGCAAAAGACCCGCGTCGTTTGGATAAATCCCTTCCCCAACCGCCTTCGCGAGCCCTTCCCGGTCGAGGAGTTCGTACTGATACTGGGCGGTTCCCACGCCGTGAAACTTCCCATACCGGGCGTAGTCGACCACCGCCTCGGTCCCGGGTTCAGCAAGTCGGAACGCAGGCTCATGATGGCGAAGCGCCTCTTGGATGTCAGGGGAAAGGCGACGTTCCCACGGGGAAGGATAATGCGCGAGGGGAGGTTCGGGGGGTGGCGCTGGTGGTTTCGCCACGACGATGGTCCGCTCCGCTCCGATGCGGCGATCAGAACGTTTGCGATCGGGCGCGGTCGCGGCGGCCACCGTCACCAGGCCGGGTTCTCGAATCAGGTAGGTCCCTTCGATCTTGCCATCCTGGTTGGTGGTTTTGGTTTGGGAAAGTTCTGTCTTGGATTGGGGCTCAGCGATCGACCAGGCAACAGGTTGATTCGCCACGGGATGCCCCTGCCCGTCTGCCACGCGGATGACAAACTGGATCGGCTGCAGCGCCTGCGTCACCTCGTATCGATCACGGTCCGTCTCAATCGTCAGCGTCATGGACGGAGGGGGCTGCGCGCCGATCACGATCGACCGTTCATGTCCAATGATGAGTTTCCCCGCGCGATCCCGAGCTTCCAGGACGACGTTCACGCGCTTGGGCTTGCGCATGCGCGTCAGTGGCACGACCGCCCTCCACCAATGCGGGCTTGTGTGAGCAATCGCCGACCACTTCCCTCTTCCCACGCGAACCCGCACAGACGCCACCGCCTCCGTCGTGTAGACGGAGACCGGCACGCCCTCCTGATACGCCTCGTCGCTCACCGGTTCAACGAACACCGCTTGGTTGTAGGCCTTGAAGGCAAAATACGCGGGACGAGGTTCAACCGTTTGACGCGGCTCAGCCTCTGATGGGGCATGCTCCGCAGGAGGGGTCGTCGGAAACTCGGTGATGCCAAACCACTCCTCGGGATCATCCGCGTCATGGACGCGTTCGTCCCCCTGATAGGTGCCCTGTTTCCACCACTCATCATTCCATTCAAACACGCACGCGCCCTGGGCCCCGGCTTGATACGCCGTATCCCACAGCTTCACAAGCTCCCAGGCTTGCGCGTCAAGACTCAAGCCGCCATAGCCAGGCCGCGATCCTGCGGTGGGCGAGACGGAGAGCCCAACCTCCGTGATGATCAACGGCTTGTCGCGTGCCACGGTCCGTTTGAGATGCCGAATGTAGCTCGCAAATCCAAAACTCTGTGCTACGCTGACCGGTTCATAGGGATACACATTAAAGCCGATGAAGTCCCAGATCGAGGCATCCAACATCGACAGTTGGGGCCAGTTGGCGTGCGACACCAGTCGACTCGGATCAGCCTCTTTCGCCGCGCTGGTCGCTGCGCGCAGCAGTGCCTCCGTCTCCGTGACGCCCGTCTGATACACCTGATCAGGCGACAGCTCGTTGCCGACCAGGACGGCGAGGACCGCGTCGCTCTGCTTGGCGCGCTCGACCTCCTGCGTGACGATCTGGGTTGTCATCGCGCGGAATGCCTCTGAGGTAAAATTCCCCTTCGGATCCACCCAGATCCCTTGCAACACCATGAGGCCGTGCTGGCGGGCCAAGGCGAGTTGCTCGGGGGTCAAGGGGGCCCAGGTCCGGATCGTATTGAAGCCTGCCTCGTGAATCTTGACGAAATCCTCCTTCATGACGTCAAGGCCCACGTGGTCTTTCCACGGACTCTGGCCCGGCCGATACGGCGAGTAGCCCACCCCTTTGACGAGGAACGGCTCACCATCCACCACGAACCACTTCCCTTGGAGTTCCACACGCGCCGCCTCAGCCCCGACGGCCATCGTGGCCACACACGCATACACCCCGATGAGGACACGCAACCACCTGATCATGGAGGCGTTCAAGGCGGGTCAGAACCTGTTCGAGTAGATGATGCGCACAAGATGCTCAGTGTCAAGGGTGGGATACGAATCCCCAGATGGATCCACGGTAAAGAGGATGGAGGGGCCGAGGGCCGCTTCCCCAAACTCCACGCTCAAGTCTGAATCTGACGTCGCCTTCCACGTGAGGCGGCCATACAGCCCATGGTGACTAGCAAACTTCGCTCCTCCCCCAGCGTTTTCGTTGGTCACATCAATCGCCCACGAGACCACATACCGGCCAATCACGATGAGCCGTTTCGTCGGCGACCAACCCGCCATCAACCCGAGGTGGTTGAGATTGTCGTCAATCTGTCCGGCATGCTCAAATTCATTACGAGTCCAATCCAGGGACATCTCCAGATCTTCTGTCGGAGCCAGAAAGACCCCAGCCCGGAAGATATCAAAGAACGGATACGGGGGCTGAGGGAAAAACCCCTGGCTATACAAGAACGGGGATTGAAACCGGATCACCTGATCCTCGTCGGTGAACGTGGCAAAGGTCGTATCATTCAGCAACCCGCGAGGGAAATTGCCCGTCGCGATGGTGGTGTCATTTGTCCGTTCCCAGATGCCCCACACAGAAACCGTCTCGCGGGGAGCCAGCTCCGCCCCGACAGAGAACGTCGTCAATGATGGATTGCGACCATTCACAATCGCCGCGTTGTTCAAGGGCCGGTTGGTATCCGCATTGACCACAAAGGGATCGAGGCCCCCGATCGTCTTGGGTAGATCATGATAGATGAACAGGGTCTTCGCCGTGAGCCATTTCAGCGGGTGGACCGTGTTCTCTTGACGAATCACCGTCTCGACGTACTTGCCGCGTGTCTGATGGACGTTGCGCACGTCGACCGACGGCTGAACCTGCTTGTCCCAGAAGGATCCCAGCAGGCGGAATCCCACGGCATCGCGCCCGATGTCCACGCCATCGCCAATGCGCACCGCGTCGATATCTTCCCACCGCAAGGAGGACACCGGGCTGACCGCGGTGAAGAGGCGAGGTCTTCGCTTGAAGCGCAGGTGACGGCCCCAGAACTGGTCCTGGCGGGTGTTGCGATAATTCGCCAACCCCGGCTCAAACCCGGCATCCATGTGCGTGTAGTACAGACGGCTGGAGAGCCGCTCACCCCACCAGTCATTGGTCAGGGCGCTGTGCCACGCCCAGCCTCTGCGGTCATGCTTGAACGCGCTCGTGCGATCCTCGAGCGCGTGAGAAATTGCCCCTTCGCTTTCTATCTTCGTCCCCTCCCATGGCGCCACCGACACATCCACCGCATAGACGGTGTTGGTGGCATCCTTGCTGCGCTTGTTGTAGCCCCATCGGGCCGTATACAGACCCCCAAGGCTCACGCGATCCTCGAACAGTTCCTGTTTCACACGGGTCATTGCCACGAAACTGTCGAAGCGCTCGTACTCCTGCCACAAGCCCTTGGGTGAAGCGATCGCCGCTTGCAGCGAGGTGCCGTCGAAGACCTGCCACCTGAGCGAACCACCCCGCAACGCCGTCAACCGGGTGAGGTCGCTATCCCGTGTGAAGAAGGCCAGGTCGTCTGACCACTCCCCCCGAGTAAAATCATCCGGGGTTGCGCCAACATTGAGACGACCCGCACGCCACTCATCCAACCACGGGGAGGGCTCCCAGTAGATGTGGTGGTTGGACAGGTGCAGGGGATCATCAGAGGTGAGCGCCTGATCTTCCAGGGCAAGTGGAAACACCCGCAGATCCACGACGTCGTTCCGATACCCGGTCCAGAACCATCGGATCGGTTGGAAGGTGTAGTCCACCTCGAGGCTCGGAATCTGAAAGGTGTTGGAGAAGACACTCTTCACCGACGTCGGGACCGTTCGGCCTTCAGACACCTCGATCTCAGGCGTGGCGATGGAATCCCCGTTCGTTAACGTCAAGAGGGTCTCGTTAATGGCGGTATTCGTGGCCGACCACCATTTCAGTTCGACCTCTACGCTATCGGTTGGGGTTGTGCCGACCACGGTGACGCGTGCTGTCTTGCCGACGACGCTCCAGGGATCCACCGTCAGGTTCGAGTGGAATTGAAGGCCCTGCTGTTCAGTGGTATCGAGGTTCAGACGAAGGCGGCTGAAGACCCGAGGATCAAAGGTGTTATAGCGAAACGGCCCGGAAAAGACGCGGAAGTTTCGTTCATTGAGATCCCCGTTGGCTTCTTGCAGGAGGAAGTCATCTCGGGTGATCCCGACGGTTGAGCGAACCTCCCCACTCACCGCCACTGGCGCCAGCCGCTGGTTGAGCCGTTGAAGAACCCCTCCCTGCGCACCCGCGGACAGGTCTTTGAGCGACGGTTCCTGTGCCTCAGCGGGGGTGGAAAGTATCGGTGGTCTCGTCGCGCTTGGGCGGTGGGGCATGCCGGCCGGCGCCACAGCAGGAGACGCAGGAGTCAACCCTCCCCGCAAGCGGGGCGGCATGTCTTGGTTGACAGTCAAAGAGGGGGGAGGAAGCCCGGCATCACGCAGCGCCTTGTGGATGGCCTGCTCACGAGCCTGATCCCAGGATGCCTGAAGACGAGCGACCGTGCGCTCGATGGCGTGGTTGCGCTGGGCCTGGTGTTTCTCTTGGAGGAACGCGAGCTGTTGCTGGGCCTGACGGGAGGCGGACTCCATCACGAGCAGCTGACGCAGCTCATGGCTCGCTTCCTCCTCTCGCCCAGCTTGGAGATATCCCTGCGCCAGCTGGGAAGGGAAATCCGGCGCCCTGGTCTGAGCGGAGTGGACCTCACCAGTGCGAGCGAGGCACGCGACCACGACGAGTCCGAAGACCCGGTTACCTCGTGGTGGCATCCACACGTTTGGTCATGCGCGTTACGATGGGCCGGGTGCGCTTACTGGGTGGCGCTCAGGACCAGGATCTTGTTGAGTCGATCCCTCCCACCAACCGCCACCTTCCAAAACCAGCCTCGAGGGTCCCAGCATTGCGCAAAGGAAAAGTCGCTGATCACGCGTTCGAACGCAACCTTCGCTTCCTGGAAACGCCTCTGGGCGATGAGCGACTCCCCGAGGATAAAATAACACGTCGCCACGTCATTCAAGGCCCAATAGTCAAACACCTTATCCTTCGGGGCAAAGTCGCTCAACCGTCCTTGCTGTCGCCTGGCGTCAGCCTCGTAGAGTTCCAGACATTTCTTCACATAGAGCTCCACCCCCCGGTGGTCACCCTTGTCCAAAGCCCCCCAGGCTTTCTTCGTGAGCGTCTCCGACTTATAATCACCGAAGTCATAGGGGGTCCCGAGCGTGCTCAGTTTATCGCTCGATCCCTGAGCGACCTTCCAGAACCACCCCTGCGGATCCCAGGCTTGGGCGAACGGGAAGTGCTCAATCACCGTGTTGAACGCCTGCTTGGCCTCTTCAAGTCGTCCCTGGGCTAACCGGGCTTGGCCCAGGATAAAGTAACACGTGCCGACATCGTTCAGCGCCCAGTGGGTGAAGACCTTCTCTTTCGGGGCAAAGTCGGTGAGGCTGGCTGCCTGCTGAAGCGCCTGGGTCTCATAGAGCTCAATGCACTTCTTCGTGTAGGCCTCAACCGCCGCGTAGTCGCCCTGCCCCAAGGCCTGCCAGGCCTTGATGGTCAGCGTCTCCGAGGTGAAGTTCCCAAAGTCGTACTCCTTGATTGGCGCCGAGGCCGCGGCTTTGGTGGTCGTCCCCGTTTGCGTGCGAGACGATCCCGCTTCCTGCGCCCCCACCACCGTGGGACTGACCAGCAACCCGATCCCGATCACAACTCGCCAGACACTGCTCATGGCTCTCCCTCCTGTTCTGTGACGTGGCGTCGATTACGCTTTGAGTGCTCCCGCGATGATGCCCCGGATGAGATGGCGATGCATCATGAGGTACATCGCCACCACCGGCAGCACCGTGATGACCATCCCGGCCATCAACAGCGGGTAATCGGTCAGATGCGCGCCATGGAAGACCAACAGTCCGCGCTGAAGCGGCATGAGCTCGCGCCGTGAAAAGACGAGAAACGCCAAGAGGAATTCATTCCACGCCGACAAGGTCGTAAAGATGACGACCACGGCCAGGGCGGGACGGGCGAGGGGCAACATGACATGCCAGAAGACCCCGAAGGTCCCGCAGCCATCAATCTTGGCAGACTCCTCCAGCTCGTGAGGGATTTTATCAAAGAATGTCTTCAGGATGAAGATCCCTAAGGGCAGTCCCCCGTTAATCTGCGGGAGGATATACCCCAGACGCGGCAACAGTTGCCCGCTCCCGGTGTCGATCAAGCCCAGTTTCGTCAGCAACACGTAGAGCGCAATGAACGCCCCAGGCACCGGGATGAGCATCGTCGAAATGAGGATGAGGTAGAGGAGTTGCGAGCCTCGAAAGGTCAGCCGAGAAATCGCATAGGCCGCCAGGGCCGCCAGGGCCGCCACCCCAACGACAATCGTCGTCGTGTAGAGCAACGAGTTGAGAAAGTAGAGGCCAAAATGGCCCTTCGTCCAGGCCAAGAGGTAGTTCTCGACATGCGGCATCGATGGGATGAGCCGAAAATCCGTGAAGACGGTCTGCTGCGTCTTGAGGCTTGAGGAGAGCATCCACACCAGCGGAAAGACGCAGCTCGCCGCCACAGGCAAGCTGAGGGCATGGCACCCCGCCTTCACGCCCCACTGGCGGATGCGCTGCGCGAAAAAGCTGGGTTTTGCACGTGCTGCCATGATAATTACCTGAGCTGTTGCTTCACGGAAATCACCAATCACCAAATCCCCCCGGCCCGCCGAAAGCGTCCGCCGGGGCGGGCAATGACCAAATAATCACCAAGAGACCAAACACCAATACCCAAACGGTTTGATGATTCGGTCATTGGTGATTGGAGCTTATTTGGAACTTGTCCGCCAGAGGCGGATCCGCCGATCTGTGTGGCGGAGAATTTGGTCATTGATGATTCTTCGTGTTTGCTGCTGTCACTAACTGGTCCGTTTGGCCATCCGCAACTGCACGAGGGATACCCCGAGCAACAACACCCCAAACACAATCCCCTGACTACACGCATACCCGAACCGGGACGACGCCAGCATGCTGGACAGGATGCGGGTAATCGGGACCTCGGTATGATAGCCCGGCCCGCCTTGCGTTGTCGAAATGATGATGTCAAAGATCTGCATCGTACCCAAAATCGTCAGGATCGACACCAGCATACAGACGGGCATGAGGAGCGGCATCGTGATGTGCCGGAACCGAAACCAGGCATTGGCGCCATCGACAGTCGCAGCTTCATAGAGTTCTTGCGGGATCGTCTGCAGGCCGGCGAGGAAAATCACAAAACCCCAGCCAAACCCCTTCCACATATGGATGATCGCTACCGACACCAGCGCCGTATTCGGATCCGCCAGCCAACTCCGGGCCAGGTGACCGAGCCCCAGATGCTTCAGCCACGCATTGAGGATCCCGTAATTCCCGTCATAGATCCAGCCCCAAATCAGGCCGACGACGATTCCTGAGAGGATGGGTGGGAGATAAAAAATGACGCGATAGGTCGCGGCACCCCGCAGCTCTCGATTGACAGCAATCGCCAGGGCCAGGGCCAGCGCATTCTGAAAGATCAGCGCCAGGACGGTAATCGTCCCCGCCTGCCAGAAGGACTGCCAAAATACCGGGCTATGAGCGAAGACCTCGGCGTAGTTGCCAAACCAGACAAACCGCCGGGTCGTGGAGATGCCATCCCAATCAAACAGACTCAGCTCAGCCAGTTTGTAGAACGGGTAGATGCTGAAGACGAGAAAGAAGATGAGGGCGGGCAACACGAACAGGTACGGGACAATCACTCGAAACCTCGAACTCATGAGAACAGCCCCTCTTGCTGAGGAAAGCACCACATTCTCCGCCACAAAACTTGGCGGACCCGCCAGGTAGTGTGGCGGGCAAATCCCAAATTCCAAACAAATTCTCCGCCACAATTCTCGGCGGACCCACCAATCAATGTGGCGGGCAATGACCAAGCACCAATAACCAAACTGTTTGTCCGCCATACAGCATGGCGGATCCGCCAATTGGTGTGGCGGAGAATTTGGTGTTTGGTGCTTGTTTGGAACTTGTCCGCCAGAGGCGGATCCGCCGATCTGTGTGGCGGAGAATTTGGTGTTTGGTCATTGCACGATTTTCTCTCCGAGAGCAGCTTGGCGGGTCTCTTCGCGTTGTTTGACCTGTTGAACCGCTTGGGCGACTTTGAGCGGCGTGGTTTCACCAATCAGAATGGACTGGATGCCTTTGTCGAACGCCTCGATCACGACCGACCGCTCCTGGACGTCAAACAACCGTGGATGGACGACGGATGCCATGTCATCGGCAAACGCGGCGAGCGGCCCGGTGAGTTGAGCCGCCACAATGTGATTCGCGGGGATGTTCTGCGTGGCTTCGAGGAGAAACTGCTGCTGCGGTTCATCGGTGAGCCACCGCAAAAAGTCCACCGCGGCGGCGGAGCGCGGGGATTTGGCGTTGACGACAAAACTGGACCCCGCCCCGCCCCACGTCACCATCGGACGGTCCCGACGCACAACAGGGGGCATCATCACGCCGTAGTCGAGGGTGGGGCTCATGCTGTGATAGACATTGACGCCCCAGGTCCCGTTCAACGCAAAGACCGCCTGTTCATTGGCAAAGAGCTGTTCGGCGCGCTTGTTGACCATCGTGACGACGCCCTCAGCCAACAAGCCGCTGTCTCGCAGTTGTTCAAATAAGCCGAACACCTTCAGCCAGCGTGGATCGGTATACGGGATGTTTCCTCGGAAGGTGTTCTCGACGTGCTCAAGCCCCATCAGATGAATCGCGTAGTCCGTCGCAAAGCAATCGATGAGCCACAACTCCGCCCAGCCACTCACGAATCCAACCAGCCCATTGGCCTTGGCGAGTTTGCCCACCGCGAGGAAGTCTTCCCACGTGCGCGGCGGCTGGTCAGGATTCAAGCCCAATTTCGCCAAGAGGCGTTTGTTATAGAAGATCTGCACGTTCATGACATCAATCGGCACCCCATAGATCCCCGCTTTAACCCCAGAGGAATTGGTTTTCTCAAAGGCATTCATCTCAAGGGCGATGTTGAAAAAGCGCTGTTTCCAGGAAGCGTCGTGCTCGGCCATGGCGGTTGTCAGCGGAAGGACATGCCCGGCCCGGATAAAACTCGCGAAATCCTGTTTCTCGCCGAGGACGCCGAAGATATCCGGCAAGCCACCGGTCTGCACGGCGGCGCGGACTTTCTGCACATAGAGATCTGACGGCGCATAGAGCTCAAAGCGCACGGGGATGCCGTGTTCGTGGGTGTAGCGCTTCGCCAGTTCGATAAACGCGTCTTCCCGATCCGTCATCCAGTGCCAGATCCGAATCGCTTGAGGTCCTGGTTGGGCCTTCCCGCATCCGAGAAAGACCAGACACAAAACACAGGACACAAGACACAAGGAGAGTGGGACATGCCTTGGGTCTTGGGTCTTGAGTCTTGGGTCTTGAGTCTTGGGTTGTGAGCCTTGAGTCCTCAACTCAATACTCTCAATCAATACTCAATCGTCCCAAGGGCCGTCACATCCGGGGTGAACGCGATGGCCAGGCCAAGCAACTGGTCTTCACTCGGACTTTCGCCAGTTCGTCGCCCCTTCATAATGGGCTCAAGCCGCGCCACCCAGCCTTTGCCGAGCAAGCGAGTAAACGGAAATTGCCGCGCCTGTTCTGGTGGAACCGAAATCGTACAGACGACCTGCTCACCGACCTTCAGTGGACAGGGAGCCGCCATATAGCAGTAGACTCCCGCCAGGCTCACATTCTTGACTTGGCCGATGAGTGTGCCTGCCGTCTCTCCCCGCTCGACCGGGCGGATGACCACTGGCACATCCAGTTCAGCACGGCGAAATCGGCGCCGTTCCGTTGCGGTTGGCATTGATCCCCCTTTCCTTCCCGCGCGTTGTCACGCCGCTCGTGCGGCATGACCCCTAGACCACCTGAGCGTCAACACCGTGCTTCCGGCGAGGCACAGCATCTCGCTCAATCGTAACAACTTTCTCCAGGTCATTCAAGAGCATTCCAAATGTCTGTGTGGCTTTCGTGGAGGCTTCCACGGTGCGACGGTACTCTTGGACGTGCTGGGCGACGTCGTCAGACTTCAGCGGCTCATCGCCGACTGCGAGCACCCGCTCGGCTTCTTCCAACAGGCTGAGCTTCTTGATGAACGCAGGATCCAACTGCCCCCCGGCATCCATGACCGCGGCAAGGAGCAAACGGCTAATCGGCACGACCTTGCGCTCATCCAGACGCTTGAGCTGGAAGGTAAACGCCTTGACCCGATCCGAGGGTCGCTGAGGGGTCATGCGTTTCGTCCACTCGGCTGGACCCACCAGGCTGCTGAGGCGGCTGCCCGGAATGACGCCTGCCAGCAGGTCACGCAGCTGATCAGCCTCCTTCCCTTCCTCGCTCAGCAGCACGTCCCCTGGCACGACGAGATCAAACTGCTCCCGGGTCAACTGCGCGGCCCCATGCGAACCTTCGTCGATGGCCGCAAACATCTTCTCGGCAATCTGCTCGGCCCCTTCAGCGGTCTTCGCGCCATCGATGACCAACGCCACATGGAGCGCCCGCCGTCCCTTGTGCAGCGCCGTATTGAGCTGCTCCCTGATCCATCCGTACAGAATCGCGGCGTCATCCGCATCGGTAAATGCGGAGTAGTGGATGGCAATCCAGCGGTGATCGGTTACATCAGCCACTGATTCGGCGACCTTGCGAAACGCCGGATCAGCCGCCGGTGGGCGAGCCAACTCTGGGAACTGCTCAACCAACAGCCCCTGTTTGAATGGCGTCAGATCGCGAGCCGCAACCTGCAGCGCCTCCAAGCGATTCGAATACGGCAGCGCGGCCAGTCGCTGTCGCGCAATGACCCGCACGCGAACCTCCTCGGCTTTGATGGCGTCGGCGACGGCCTGGCGATGGTCCGGATTCAACCAGTTTAACCCACCCTCCTGGATTCGGCTCCTTAACTCCTCCAACGGGAGTGCCTCTTCCGCAGGAAGCGGCGACTTCTGACGGAGCCAGCCCTCCAAGTCGTTGTGTCCCTCGTCAATGAGCTCTCGAAGCAGTCGCATCGCCGTTTGGAGATTCTTCACGTTAGCCTCGCTGGTTTGTACGTCGAATCCCTGAGCTACATAGAGCTCATACACATCGAGGTCACTCACCAAGTCTTTAGCTACCCGCTCCACCGCTGCACGAACCTGACGAGCAAGTGACTCGGCTTGGCCCGCATTGATGACCGCCCGGCGATGGGCTTCGTTGGAGACCTCCAACCCCACTTGCTGAAACCATCCTTTCAACGGTTCTGAGTCTCCTTCATTCAACAGGAGTTTTACGATGTCGTCGCTTGACAAGCTGGTCACAAGCTGGTCCGCCAACGTCGTGCGGTACTCAGCCAACCCCTTGAGGAACTGCTCGTGTTTCTGGCGAACCTCAGGCGGCAGCGTCACCCCCTGCGTCTGAAGCCAGGCGATAAACTCCGTGCGTTGTTTGGCGATCGCCTCCCAGAACGCCTGATCCCACGCCGTGAGCTCATCCAGATTGGTCACTAGCTGCCGCACTGACGCCGCATCTTCCTTCGATAGCTTCGCCTCCGGCAACCGCTGGAGCAACACATCCGCTTCAGCCAGCTCCTCCTTCAACAACTGGTCCGACAAAATCCGCACGATCGCCGCATTTGTGGGAATGTAGCCAATCGGGGTCTTCGTCGCTTCCCCCTTGCCGGTGGTGTTGCCGCTGAGCCGCTCCCTGATCCAGATGAGCTTCACGAGATTCCATCCATAGCCTGGATCGAGCCAGTTGCCCTGGTCATCCTTCCGGAATTGGTTCACCCGGAAATAGCGTGGGGCTTTGTCTCCAAGCCGTTTCATCAGCTCGACCCGTTGCTTGATGAACTCGCCCTCGTTCTGGCTCATGAATGGCTTCATCGCATAGAGATCCTGCTCAACATCACCCAGTTTGGCGTCGGAAGCTGCCGCCGTGGTCTCGCGGCTGAGCATGACACCTTCGGTGACACCCGCCATCGGATCAGCTAATTCGTAGAGGAACGGTACCCCCTTGGACATCCGTCCGCCATAGAGGATCGCCTTCAGCGGGACGCCGTTTGGATCGCGAACAGCAGGTGAAAGGTTCTTGATGTTCGCGATCGACGCCGTCACGCGCGAGTTGGGATGCGAGGCTTCCTTGGCAGTGGTCTGTTCGGTGATCGGCTCGCGCTTCCAGGTGATCCAGCCGTCTCCCACCGGCGGTTTGTCGTTGTCCGTGACATACCACCACAGCTCGCCCGTGAAGACGTTATACGCGACATTGGTGAAGATGACCCCCGGATGGTTCATAGCCTCCATGGCCACCGGATTCGTGCGCACATCCGTGCCTGGCACGACCCCAAAGTACCCACCTTCAGGATTGATCGCGTAGAGCTGCTTATCCTTCTCGTCCCACATCCAGGCGATGTCATCCCCGATAAACTCCGTCTCCCAATCGCCTTGGAACGCTCCTGGTGGGAGCAGCATCGCCCAGTTGGTCTTCCCAGACATCGATGCCGCTGCGCCGGAGAAGTAGTACTGTTCGCTAGTATTGCGGTTGCGAAGTCCCAAGATGAACATGTGCTCTGCGAGCCAATCTTCTTTTGCGCCGATGAGATGCGCCAGGCGCAGCGCGATAAATTTCTTGCCGAGAATCGCGTTGCCACCGTAAGCCGATCCATAGGACAAAATATCTCCGCTGTCCAAATCAACGACGAAATACCGATCCGCGTCGCTCAGTTGCTCAAGGGGTCCCGTGGCATGCGTCCCTTCGCTGAACTGTCCAC
This sequence comes from uncultured Planctomycetales bacterium, assembly GCA_964373175.1. Lineage (GTDB taxonomy): Bacteria > Omnitrophota > Gorgyraeia > Aquiviventales > Aquiviventaceae > CAYJTP01. Next base: position 22,677 of record CAYJTP010000005.1, on the reverse strand, counting down.
CCTTGCGCAGCAATTCATCCAACCCGCTCTGCCCCACGGAGGTCGCCATGATCGCCTGATTCGCCAGCACATAGGGACTATCGGTCACCATCATCGTCACCTGGGACACCGGTGAGCCGGCCGGGCCCATCAACACGGGCAGGACATACATGGTCTTGTTGCCCTCGTAGGAGCCTTTCAGTTTGCCTTCGACCTTGGGAAGGACGCCCTCCAACACGAAGGCGACCTCGGAGAGGTCCTGGTAATGGAGCAGTTGCTTCCACTGCCCTGCTTCTTCCAACGCCGTTTTGGCCGCCTCAGGATAGATTTCATTCACGGGCTTCAATCCGGCGTGGGCCAACGTATCTTCGGCGTCCTGAATCAGTTCCATTAACTTCTTTGCAAACGGTGTCTTGTCAGCGCGCACACCACGGGTATCAAAGTGGATGCCACGTGAGGGCCGCCAGTTGTTGTAGGCCCCGTTGTCCGCCGCGTTCATGGACGAGACAAAGGTCCGCTTTTCCATCCGCGCGGTGTCCTTGGGATCAGAGAAGGAGACCAGCCGACCATCCTTCAGTTTGATCAACATGCCGGGGTTGATCACCCGCTTCACGGCCTCGGCAAACGACTGACGCTCGCTCGTCATCAACCGCTGGATGTCCTGCGCAACCTCCTCTTGTGTCCGAGTCACCGAGGCGGTGGCTCGCGTGACGTCCTCCTGATTAAGGATCAACTGGAGGTCTTTGGCTCCTGTGAATTGCTGCTGCTTCCGAATCCACTCCCCGGCGTTCAGGAACGCTGCGGCTGTGCGGCGGATCGTCTCATCGGCAGAGGTGGCCGCAGAGGTCTGCAGCGCCGCAAGAGCCGCCTGACGAACCTTCTCGCTGGGACTTTCGACCTGCACGCGAAAGAGGTCACGCAGAAGCTGCTGGTTCGAGGCGATGATCTGCGCCGCTTGCAACTGGTCCGCCAGGGGTTTCACTAAGTCTTCGTCGACAAACACCAAGACGGTGGCGAGCGCCTCAGGATGTGCGGTTCCAATCAAGGTATAATTGCTGTTCCCGATATGCGCGGCGTGGATCTCTGAGGCCATCGTCCCCTCGGCTGTCAGCCCAACGAGCTTTTCAGGAAGCGCCTCTCCAACCGTGAGCACCTTGATCGGTTTGGGCTCAACCAGGGCGGTCTTCCCGTCGTGCGACCGGGTGATCTGTGCGCTTTGGACCGTTCCGCCCACCAAGGCAGCCAGCGCTTCAGGGCTCCACTCGACAAGTTCTCCGTCAGCGAAGCGGGCGGGCATCCCCGGGGCAGGGTGAGGAACACCAGGAATCAGTTCAGGGGCGCCGTGGGTGGTGGCGAACTCCCTGAAGAATGCCAGCACATCGTCCGGGAGCGTCGTCTGGCGTAAGATGGCTTTCACCACGTCGCGGCCCGTGGCCTTGGGATTCTTCAAGATGATCAAATTCCTCGCATCGCCATGGACCCCTCCCCCAAGCGACGCCAAGCGGACCATGAGTTCGTTGTGCCCCTTGAGGATCGCCTTAGGTTCGAAAAAGAGCACCTGAATCCCCTGCGTCTCGTGATCAGGCGCAATCGAGAGGAAGGTGTTGGCCTTGTCAAAGAGCGCCTCATGGAAGCGCATGATCTCATCCACCGTCAACTTGGGTGGTTGGGCTGCCCGACCGCCTTGCTCGCGGGCGCCTTGCTCAACCTTCTCAAGCGCGCCCATGAAGACGGCTTGGATCTCTTCGGTTATCTTCGCGTCGCCGCGCGGGGTTTCGTTCGAGGTCACGGCCCACTCACCTGTCGTCCGGTTCAAAGAGACGTCGTAGATGATCAGCTGCGCACCAGGACTTCCCGGTTCATATACGACGGTGCCAGTCACCGCATTGCCGCCTTCTGATATGGTCAAGCCGTTCAGGCTCCAACGCTGTGTCGTCCCTTCCGTCGTCCCAGGTTTTGTCAATTCATACGCTACGTCGAATTGCTGCGCCGGATAATATTGGAACAGGCCGATGAGGTCGCCGGTCGCTTTGAGCTGAATGAACTGGATACGGTACCCTTCTTTAGGATTCGTCATTGGCTTGTCATAGGGCGGGAGCAAAATGACGGTCTCGAACCCTGCCTCATTCAATTCCTGAATCGATTGTGCAATATCACTTGTCTCAAACGCCACGTAACGGAATGAAAGACCATTTTTGCGAAGGTCCGCGGCATTGGCTCCCCTTCCCAACGGCTGCACGAATTCCAACATGGGAGTCCCCAAAGCCGAGGCGTCCGGATGCACGATAAGTACTTTGACCCCCTGGTCGATGGCATAGAGATACGGTTTGAAATGCTTTCCGAAAGTGGAGTCGTTCACCACAAACGTGACAAGACCCCCTTTGCGAAGAGAAGGAATTTTATTGCCGAATCGGTTCCGGAAAAGCTCTATTTTTCGTGCACCAAACTTCCGCAACTGCGAAAGCGCTTCCTCAGGATGAGAGCTCATCTGGGCCAACAACGCGGCCTCTTTGAGCGTATGCCTGGCAAAGCCATGCAGTTTTGGAGACCGTGTGCCATCATAGGTCACAATCTCTAAACGGCTAAGTGCGTCGGTTCCCATCGGAATGAGAACAGCCCTCTTTGTCTTATCTTCATCGACAAAAAGGTTCATTCCCCTCTCCCCTTCGCCGCCATTCGTCCCCAACTCGGCAAAACGGCGCATGGCATAATCGAGACTTTTTTCGTCGGTGTGGGTATAGGTATAGAGAACCGTCTCGAATGTGGCGAGCATGGTTCGAACACGGGTAATCGGATCTTCCGTTGGGCCCGGTGTTAACCGCTCAAGCTTTCCTTTTGCAGTTTTACTCGGCTTGCTCGGTACGGCTGTTGCAACGGCAACGTCTAAAAGGTCCTGCAGCCTATTTAAGAATAAAGCCTTTTCCAAGACAGGAATTTTTGGCAGAAGCGATGATACTCGTATAGACTCATGGGCCTCTTTCATTTCGGCCTCAAACTCAGGTGAAGCAGGATCAATGCGCTCCAGAATCTCTCCGACAAAGCGCCGAAGCTCTTTGTGAAGGGCAACCACCAGTTCATATTCAACGGTATTTTTCTGCCGCGCTTTCAGTTCATCCCAGCCGACAGTCGCCCGCGCTTGTGGAAACTGCGCCTTGAGCCATTCCTTCGGTGATTGGGCACTGCTGAGATACTGCTTGGCAAGTGCTTGAGCGCGCGGCACGGCGTCGCCTTCTTCTACAACTTCATCCACCCACCCCAGCGCGTTCGCAACCTGCGCACTGACCTCCCCGCCGGTCACCAGCAGGATCAGCCCATTGATGAGCCCCACCATGCGCGGCAGATACACGACCCCGCCAGCCCCGGCCAGCTCCCCGAGGGTGCTCTCTGGCTGGCCCATCCGTGTTTTCACGTCATCGGCGAGTGTGATCGTCGATTCCAAGGTATATTCGGCGCCGCCCCCAAGCGCTCTCCCTTCCACCGCAGAAATGAAAAGTGTCCCCAACTCGTTCCACATTTTTTTCTTCAGGCCCCAGACTTGAGAATACTTGCGCCCGTATTGGTAGATCGCTTCGCGAGCTGCGGGCTCGCCGCCTTCTGCACGCGCCTTGTCACGAGCGGCGACAAAACCGGGGATAAACGCCCCCGCCGAGAACGCCGCGCCGACGCTGCGCTCTATCACTGCCGTCTTCAAACCGCGTTGGTTGCGCTCCCCGGCATACTGTCTCACCCACTGGTAGATTCGCTCGAGGCCTTGGATATCCTCAAGCGCCATGGCGTTCGAGGCCTTGTGGTTGTCAAACGTCAAGGCGACGATCCCGTCCTCAATCAATTCCACCTTCATGTGGGGCTCTTGCGGTAAGGCCTGTTGGAGAACGAAGCCGGGGGAAGCCTTTGGAGTTACGGTCGGTTCTTGTGGCAGCAGTGTGATCTGCGGCAGAGCCTTTGGCCCGTCCTTAAGGAACGCGCCAAGTCGGTGTTGGGTTTCCTCGTTGATGGTCACCTCAGGGTTGCGTTGGCGTTCCCTTGCGAGGCCTGCACCGATTCCCTGGCTACCGGCTGCGATAGCCTCGAGTGCGGCTTGGACCACGAGCAGTTGGAACAACACGATAGCCTCTCGCAGATCCTCTTCGTCTTTGGGAATCTTGCTGGTCGCCTCAGGAGGCACTTCTCCGCGCAGGATCGCTTGGATTGCTGAATCTTGGAATGTCTGGTTCAACGCGGTGACGTACTCCTCCTCCGTTCTTCGCGGGACGCTGAACGCCGCATCCGGTGTGCTGGCAAGCGTTTCAATCCACGTTGCTAGCTCCGCCTCATTTTCCACCACCTTGTCGATGAACCCCTGCTCATGCGCCTGCTCGGCGCTGATGACCTCGGCATTCACGATCATACGGATGGCATCCCACACGCGTTTAGCCAAGCGCGGAAGTCGCTGCGTGCCGCCCCAGGAGGGGATCAGGCCGAACTTCGTCTCTGTGAGGCCGACTTTGGCTGTGTTGACCGCAACCCGATAGTGAGCGCTCAACGCAACCTCCAAACCTCCACCTAACGCCAGCCCATTGATTACCGCAATGACGGGTTTGGTGCTTGAGGCAATCGCGTTGGTCAAACCCTGCCCCAGCTCAAGCCACGGCAGTTTCTCAGCCGCCGATTTGATGCCGAGTGACACATTGAGATCCGCCCCGGCCATGAAAGCATCGCCCGTTCCGGTGATGACGATGCGGCGCACGCGGGAATCGTCCTGGGCGCGTTTGACCGCGGCCGTGAGCTCCCGAATGACTTGTGGATTAGCCGCGTTCTTCTTCTCCGGCCGATCGATGCGGATAATACCGGTGTCGCCGTTGGCCTCGTAGCGCACAAATACGCTGAATCGACCATCATCGACCGTGGCATTCAGCGCGCTCCGAAGTCGCTGAATGGCCTCAGGGCCAATCTGATTTCCCCACTCAAACAGACCCTTCGGGTAGTTCGCCCCGGCCTTCATCGCGGTATCAATATCCGCCTGCTTCGCCGCCCCCCGCTGGTAAGCTTGCTCGGCTCGGGTCAACAAAGCGACCAAAATTCTCGCAAAGAGGTACTGCTCAAGCTCGCTGCCGGTCTTGTCCGTGGCCTTCGCCACAAACTGCTGGACGGCCTCCCGCAGCTCATCCGACATGACCAGCGGCCGCGGCTCCACCGTCACAGCCACCCCCTGCTTCTTCCCATCCGCATACACATACACCCCGCGACCGGTCTTGCGGCCCAGGTCTTTGCGAGCCACGATCTGTTCTTGCAAGGGGCTGGGACGCATGAGGGCTAGCTCGCCATGTCCTTGCCACAACTGACGAGAGGATTCGGCGTTGATGTCTTGTCCGATCAGGTCTGCCAGCTCAAGCGGCCCCATCTTGAAGCCGCCCAACTTCCTCATCGCCTCGTCGATCTGCTCAGGAGTGGCCAAACCCTCTTCAAGGATGCGGAACGCCTCAAGGTAGTAGGGCTTTGCGACTTGATTCACGATGAAGCCGGGGACGTCCTTGGCCCGCACGACTTGCTTGCCCCAGGTGGAGGCAATCTTGGCCACGAGGTCAACAGCGGCTGGATCAGAGTGCTTGCCGCCACTCACTTCCACCAGCGGCATCAGCGGGGCAGGGTTAAAGAAGTGCATCCCGACCACGCGCTTCGGCTGGCCGATCGCTTCGCCGAGGTCCGTCACCGATAAGGAGGAGGTGTTCGTCGCGATGATCGCGGTGTCAGGTAATTTCGGCAGGAGCTCGCGAAGGGTGGGGACTTTCACCTTCACATCCTCAAACACCGCTTCAATCACCAGCTGGGCATCCGATAGGTCATCGGCACTCGTCGACGGAATAATCCGCGCAAGGATCGCATCACGCTCCTGGGCAGTGAGTTTCTCTTTCGTCACGAGACCCTCAAGGGGCTTTCGAATGCGCTCATCGATCGCCTTCCGAACAGTCGCCAGGTCAACATCGATCAGCTTCACGGTCCATCCGTTCGTCGCCGCCACCTGCGCAATCCCCGCGCCCATCGTGCCCGCTCCGACCACCACCACCGTGCCTGCCGGCGCGCCGCCGCGGGTGCCTTCTCTGGAAGCCCTAAGCTCGGCCTCGAGCTTGGGAACGAGTTCAACTGACGTGATGAGCTCAGGCGCTTTGTCCTGCGCGATCTCCTCGAAGAACACATGAGCGACTTCAGGCAGTTCCCGAAGGGCAAGGACTTTCTGGAGCATCTGGTAGGCAAGCTGCGCAGCGCTCCCTTCTGTGAGGGGAGGCGTCATCGCCACCAGTGCGCCGATTCCGTCTGGCTGCGTGGGAGCCTTGTACCAGACCCGAACTTCAGACAACGTGGGATCTTCCCCAAGCGCATGGAGAAAGAGTTTCCCATGCGCACGGTCCGCCAACCGAATCCGCACGGATGAATCGTATCGCAGACCGACTTCCTCCAAGGTCAGCGGTGAGGGGGGAGATTGCGTGAGCCTGAGCGTGGCTTGCCGATAGGCCTGCTCAATCACCGCAAAGGCCTTATTGAGGATCTGGTCATCAGTCTCCGAGGGCACGACGTACGCGCGAGCCTTCAGGACGGCATCCTCGTGGCGGACCCAGGCGGTGAAAAACTCAAGCGCCTGCTCTTCCCCGAGCGCCTGGCGCGCCAGTTCAACCAGGGCGAGCTTCACATAATGGGAGCCTGGCGAGCGGTCTCCCTGCCAGGGCCAGTTGCCAGATGATCCGATGAGATGCAAGTCCCCCTCATCAAAAAGCGCGGGGTTGGCGTCGTTAGCTAGATAGACCCGGCGATGTTGGATAAAGGAGTCTGTAACCCCGGCTGCGTTAGCGGCTTGGCTCAGGAACTGATCAGCGGCTTGAACCCGCGTCACATAGGTCGTATTCACCGCGTAGCTGGGAGTCTGTTTCTCGATCTGCTCCTCAAGTGGCGACGTCCCTGGACCCACCGTGAAGGCTAGCTTCCGCTCAAAGGCCACCGCAATCGTTGCGCGAACTCGCTTATCGAACTCATAGGCCTTGGGCATGGAGATGGTGGCGCCCACGCCGGTCACAGCAACGTAGGTCTTGGGTCCGCCGAGCTCCTCGAGGAGGTGCGAGGCTTTGGTCAAGGCCACGTACTCTAGCTGGTTTCGGACGATGGCTTCCCATTCGGTGAGAGGGGTTTTGCGCCCCCAGAGATCAGAGAGCAACCGCTTGAGGAACGCGTCGGTCGGCTCACCTTCATTCGCGATCAGATGCACAACCGGCTGCGGACCGCGTCCCTCTTGGTGCTCCTCAATGACCTCAATGAGTGGATTCGGTTCCTTGAACGGTAGGCGTCTGACAAACTTCGCTTCAAACATCCCCGCTCGACGAAGCTGGCCCGTGATCTCCCCAAGCGCCTGATCGACATCTTGATCTGTCAGCGTGGTGGCTGCGGCGGAAACGGCGGGTAGAGCGGGCGGTATCAACCGCAAGAGGAAACTCTCAATGAGCTTCAGAAGGAAGAGTCTGTCATTCGTTGCAAGCGAGGCTTCTTTCGGTCCACTGAGGTTATAGGCGAAGGCGATCAGGAGTTTCACCGGATCGGCAAGATCGGTGTGAGTGACCACCGTCACCTGATCGGCATCTTTGAGGATGGCGACATCCTGATCGATGATGTCCAGCTCATGCTGAAAGCGCTGGGCAAACGCCTCAGGCAAGAGTCTTTCACCCTTGACAGAAAAGGTTTGCCCTGATGCATTGGTCCACGTCATCTGCTCCAGCGTCCGGAGGGCCTCATCGACCAGCGCCGTATCTTCTCCAGCGGTCACGGCAAGGGACTTGGACAACGTCGCACTCTCGAGATTTCCGGCTGCGGCTTTCAAGACTTCGGTGCGAAGGATCTTGCCGATGACGTCCCAGATGAGCCACGATCTGAACTGCGCCTCATCGGTTGAGGTAAGGAACGTCTGATACGCGGTGTGTGCTCGTTTGGCCAGGATCTCTTCAAAGAACCCGAATGTCTTCTGTGATTCCTCATCATTCCTCAGCAACCCATACCGACTCAAGCCGGCGGCAATCGGCGTGGGGTTGACTTCGCCTGTGTCGAAGGACACGTGGGGCTTGATATCCTGTAGGATTGCCCCCACAAATAAGAGCGTGTGGATCTGTGGCATGACCCCATCCCGCAAACGCTTCGATGGACGGATCGGCAAGCTGGACAGGAACTCAAGCAGCTCAGGAGCCACCTCACGAGCTTCTTCAGTCACAGGAAAGGTGGCAGACTTGCCTCTTCCTGTCACGTTCACGAGGCCCAAGCGCTTGAGGGCAGTAAAGTCCGGCCGAAGCGTGTTCGCCTGACGACCAAGGATACTCGCAACCTGATCCCTGGTCGGCGGTCTGGTTGCCTTGAGCAGCACCTCAAACACCGCGGCGGGGGAGCCGGACACGTACGGAGGCGCTTTGAGGACAACGTCAGCAGGAACGCCCTGGAGGATGAGCTCAGCCGCAGGACGCAAACGCTCGCGTTCCTTCGGGGACACCCGAACGAGTGGGAAGCTGGTCATGAGGAACTCGCGGACCTCGGCAGCGCGTGTTCTGGCTGTCTCGGTCACCTCGTAGCGTGGCTGGCGCGCATCGGTGTTGGATGGACGCGCCTCAACAAACTTGAAGGATTTCAGGAGGGTCGTGTCCGGCTGAATCGTACGCGTGGACAATCCCAGCTTGGCGGCGATCTGTGGATTCGTCAAACCCTCGGGGCGCACAAGCAGAAGCTCAAACACCGCGGCGGGGGAGCCGGGTGGGAGGTTAGTGGCCGGGGGGGTGATCGTGACCTCTGGCTCGGCGCCAACGGGTTGCGCAAGCGGCTTCCCAGCGGGGAGTTGCACGAGGAACCGCGAGGCCTCAACCGTGCGGCTGTCCGCGGACGCGAGGTACCGCGTCCACTGGCTGATGAGATCCGGTCGAGCCGCTGGAGCAAGGTCAGTGACGTAGTACGCGCGAAACTCGGGGGATTGCAAGATCACCCGATGCTCGACGACCATGACTCGCAGGAGTTGCTGGAGGGTTTGCTCCATGACCAGGGCCGATTGGTCTTCGCGAGCCAGCCGCTCCGGGGCGTGGTCCATGAGATGCGGCCCGATCAGGATGAAGGTGCCTGTGCGCGTGGTGTTGTTGGTGTTGGGCATAGCCTTCAGGGCTTCGCGGGCCACGAGCATGGGTGCGGTGATGTACGGATCAAGGAAGCGCTGGGTGATGTCGGGAATCGAGGCGTAGTCCAGGAGGGGGGTCGTGGGCTGTCCGGTGAGGTAGATCACGGTGTCCGGAGGTCCGCGGGTTGTGCGCGTATCTTGGAAGGTGCGCTTGACTATCGCTTCATCACGCACATCGGCAAGCGCAAGCACTTCATGGACGTGCTCGCGGATGGTTGCTGGGATTGCGGCATTCTCCGGCGCAAACAAGATGATCCGCTTCGCCTTGGCTGCGGTCAGTTGCTGGACCAGGAACTCCAGTTGTGTACGGAGCGCTTCTTGATCCGCATCCTGCCACTGCGCGGCAACCCAGACGCTCTGGCCTTCCAGCGACACCGCAGCCGGCAGACTGGTGGTCGGAACGTCCTCTGGAGGTTTGCGATCGACCAGGGGGTTGCCGGGCCAGCGGGAGACGACGTGGACCTTGCCGGCATGCAGCCAGGGCTGTTCGAGGATTTGCTCCACCCGTGCTGCGACTTCCTCTGGTGCAGGAGATTCCGCATCGTCTGGGATGAGTTGATTCAGGAGCCGCGTGAACTCAGGATCCTCAACGTTCGCGCCACGGACCTCGGCTCCTTTCTTCATCGCCGGGACGACCAGCGCCTTGCGCTCCCCCAAGACGAGGCTCGGCGCAATGTCCGCGATGGCGATGCGGTCCTGTTTCAACTCACGGTACAAGGCCTTGGTGAGTGCCTGCTGCGCAGCCTTGGACGTCGTGTAGATCGAGCGCAAGAGATACGGCAAAAAGGCATAGGCGGATGAGACATTGACGATCGTCCCAGGACGTTGTTCGTCGCGCTGCTCTTTTCGCCACTGCTCGCTTGCGCGCTTGATGAGCCACCAGGTGCCTGTGAAGTTGATCGCCCAGGTATCCAGCCAGGCCAGGCGAGCAGGCTCGCTTTGATCGGTCTCGAGTGGAATCTCCGCGACCGTGACGAGGGGTTTGTCAGGGGCGACGTTGCGGTTCCCGGCGACCCCGGCGTTGTCCACCACGCTGTCAAGGCCCCCGTAGAGCTGGGTTGCCGCCTCCAGGAGCTGCTCGGTGGTCTGGGGCTCGGAGACATCGCCCTGAACGAAGGCAGCCTCCAAGCCCAGCGCCTTCAGGGACGCGACGGTCTTTTCCAAGAGCTCCTTGCGACGACCGGTGATCACATTCTTCGCACCACGTCCTGCGGTGTACCTGGTGATCGCCTCCCCGATGTTCACACCCCCACCAGTGATGACGATCGTCCGTCCACTGAGTGGGCCCACCCACTTAGTCTTGGCGTTTCGCTCATCAGGATAGTAGACCAGCCCATTCACAGTTTGGGTGGGCGAGGCGAGGTAGAGCGCCATCCGAGCCAGGTGCTCGGGATCGCCTGGGGCGGCTCTCAGGGTGCCCGGCAGGATCGCGTTGGCGGTGATGTTCGTCTTGGTCATGGCCAACTCCATCGCCAGGGAGGTCACCCCTGCCACCACCCCCATGCGGAATGGCGCAAGGCGCCGTCCCAACTCGTCGGTCCCACCCTTGCCAGGCTCCCGGGCTGGAGCCACATGCAACTCAGGCCCGACGAAGGTGAGCCGACCGGTTGCATGGTTGAGGACCTTGACAAAGAGCTCTTTTCCTTCGCTGCCCCACGCTTCCTCAGGACGCTCAAGGTGCGTCACAAACTGCTCAAACGTCTTCAGCTCGTTCCAGACCTCTTGATCAGGAAGGCGTTGGAGGCTTTGGAAGTAGAAGGCCGCAACCGCCAGTTTCGCCGCGACGCCAAACGGCAACACCGCCTGCTCTTCGATGATCCGCTCTCGCACGTCATCGGGCGTCTCGGAGAACTTCACGGGTGCCGCAGGCACATCGGGTGAGACCACCACCGCATGATCGACGCGGTGACCAGCTTCCACTTCGTGGCTCAGGACTTCCATGAGCTTGGCCTTGTCCATCGGAGCGACTATCACCCTTGCCCCTGCGGCCTGATAGGCTCGCTGGACCGCTTGCGCACGTGGGTTGTCCGCTTCGCCAATCACCAGGATCGCCTGCCCGGTCAGACTCGGCACGCTCCCCAGTCCAGTCGGGATGACCCCGGTTGGCGGTTGGACGTACGACAACCCGCCTGATAACGACAGGAGCTCTCCGGTCGTCACCCGTCGAGCGCTCTCCTGCGTGACAAAGGTAATGAAATCAGCAATCTCTGAGAGTTCGACAAACCGGCCGCCTGGATGCATGCGGGCCGTCTGCTTACGAATATCTTCTCCGGTCACCTGGATGCCGTGCAACTGGCGTTCCTGAGCTCCCAAGGGATAAACGATCTGCGTGATCCGTTCACCTTCTGCTGGGCCAAAGTTCATGTTCGTCACAGCCACGTCGTCGTTAAAGAGCTCCCACGCCATGGCCTTCCCGAGGAAGGTCTTGATCCCTTGGGCGATCGTGTAGGGCAAGCGGAAGCCATAGGGTTTGGCATCCATCAGCGATTCAGGCGCAAACTTCGTGGCCACGTTGACCACGCTGAGCTTCACGTTCCACTTCTTGGCAAACTCCGCGGCCCGTTGGGTCATCCGCCACGTCCCCAGGTGAATGCGCACCGTCTCGCGAAAATCTGGGGCTTCAGATTCTGGACGGTCAATCGGCTGGCGGGCCATGGATCGCACAGGACCCGAGACCCCGGCGTTGTTGATGAGATCGATCTGCGTGATCTCGCCTTGCTCAAGCGGCTTGCGGAACTCCTGTTCAAGCTGATCGAAGAACGCATCGATATCGTCAGGGTGCGACACGCTTCCAGCCTTGATGACCGGCGTGCGCCCAAAGGCCCTGATCTGGTTGGCGATCCCCTCGAGTGGTCCCTCACGGCGGGCCATCGTGCCAATGCCCACGGCTCCTCCACGAGCAAACTTCAGGACTGTCTCTAACCCCAGCCCAGTGCCACCCCCAGTCACAATCGCCAGGTGGCCTTTGTAAGGCTGAGTCGCTTCTTTGAGCAAGCGATCCACTTCAGCCCGCATCTCCACGGCCAGTTTCCTAGCCCGTTTCACCACCTGGGTGACCATGGTGGCATCGCTGTCAAACCGGGTCAGGAGTTGTTCTTTTTCCTGTTTGCTGGGCTGATAGCGCCGGTTCAAGATGCGGGTCAGATAGTCCCAATGCCCGAGGCGCGCCCGGTCGCGCAGGATGTAGCGGTTCAAGTCGCTTAAGAGCAGGCCGTTCGTGTCGTCGCTGTTGAACGTTGCTTCGGCCAAGACGGCCTCGAGGTGGGTGTACCGAAGCAGATCTTCGTAGAGCACATGCGCGACCACCTGCGCGATGACCGATGGGATGCCGCGATTGTCCTCCACGAAGGCCTTGGTGACGTTGACGGCAGCCACCTTGCCCGCGTCGTCATAGTTCGGCCGTTCGTAGATCGGTCCTGCACCTTTGACCAAGCGCTGGAATCCGCGGTCTGCGCCCAGGTCGATCACACGGATGTTGACCGAGCCGTCTTCAAGAGCGTTGATGATCTCCGCTGGGGCCTCGCCGCGCTTGAGGACCTCAAGCACCTGCGCGTGTGTTTGCGCATCCAAGACCTGTGACTTCCCCTGCACAATTTTTTCGTTGATGAGCCGATCGACAGAGTCTCGCTCATCCTGCGTTAAAGGCGGATCGCCGGGTGAGCGCTTGGTCGTAGCGGGGTGCTTGGCTTTTGCCCACACCTCCCACTCCTCGGTGTGCGCACGCTCCATGACCCATTGGAGGAAGCCAGCGAGTTCTTGCTGAGGTGAAAGGCCGCTGTCCGATGTGGGCCATTGGTAGGCTGAGAGCGCCTTCTCGAAGAAGCGGCTGATGTTCTGGAGCGTGGCATCGACTTGTCTGAGGACCGGCTTCTTGGGCTCTTGGTCCTGAGCCGTCTCGAAGATGGCCTCCCAGTAGCTGGCGGTTCGTAACTGGCCCAACCCTACCCATCCAGGAGCTTCTCCCGTCACGAAGCGACCCGTGACCACTTGGTCCAAGAGATCTCGCAGGTGACGCACGACGATTTGCTGCTTGAGTGGTAGTTTCTCCACCTGGTCATCAGTTGGCCGCTTAAGGCCGCTTTGGTAATGGCGCAGTAGCCACAGCACGGCTGTGTCATAGGGATACATGACCTGGACCAGGTCTTCCGTATAGGAGGTCTTTGCGATATGCATCAATTCATGAGCCGCCAGGCCTCGTTGAGGATCTGTTGGCATCCCCAGCACCCACGGACGCAGGAAGTGACGATTGAAGTAGAGCTGGCCGCCATAGTGTGTGCTGACGTGTGAGACCAGATCATCCGGACGACGCATTTCCAGCCGGATGAGCTTGTCATGGATGAGCGGCGCGAGATCCTTGAGTTCCGGAGGCGGCCTTGTTTGGTAGGCGCCAAGTAACGGGACGAGGTCGTTCAGGATGTCCCAGAGCGTGCGAAGTTCCTCGGGGAGCCGATCTTGCTCTTGGAAAGGTTGCAGTCGCTGATAGGCTTTTTGCAGCCTCGTGAAGAAGGCTGGCCACTTCCCGCTGGCCAGTTGGCTCTCCAGGCCGTTCACCACCGATTCAGCGTGCTCCTGCATCTTCCGCTGCACCTCGGGACGCTCATACAGGAGTTTCATGTGCTCAGAAAGATTCAAGTCATACGCGTGGACGCCGGTGGCGATCCGCCCGTACAACTGAATGGTTTCCTTCTTCCCTTCCCCGAGGGGGATCCCCATGGGAACGGTGACAATCCTGTCTTTTTCACTGAGGACCGTCGCCTGTTGCGGATTGACAAACCGATCAGGAATCCGCACGATCTGCACGGGACTCCCATGAATCTGAATCGTTTCGACCAAGTCCGGATTCACGCGGAACGGCCGACGACCCGTTGGCGTGGTCTGCGCTAACAGCGGCACATCCTCAAGCCGCGCAAACCACTCCACCCAGCGATAGTGCATCAGCAATCCGCTATGACCCAGGGCCTCCAACTCGTCAGGTCTGAGGCGCGATTGGTTCGCTGGCTTGCGATCCGGGAACGTCACCCCATGCTCCTCTTGCAACCGCGCCGGATCAAACTCGCCCCCGACGACCTCATCGAGGAGATAAATCTGCGCGGGAGAGAGCTGCAAGCCGCTCAGCATCAACGCGCCCTTTGGCTCCTCTGGTGCCGTCATCTCCTCGCCTGCAACGCTCGCAAGCACACGATCCAACTCAAACAGGAGCAGGTCCTCTGCACCCACGGAGGTCGGCGGAAGCGGTGGCGATTCTCGTTTCGTGAAGTCGAGCATCCCACGCTTGCCCGCATCGGACTGCACCAGCGCCCCGAAAAGTTCGGCCTCGTGGCGCAAGCCCTCACTGAAGCCGCTGGCGTAGCCAACCTCGATCGCCTTGAGCGCGGCTTCCATGATCGCTCGCCGCCCAACCACTTCGCCTTGCGCCAAGAACCGTTGAATTTCCGGATCGCGGCTTGCCCAATCAGGCGGGAGTGCCGCCGGGACGTCCCACTGGGGAACTTGCTGTTGCCTCAGGCGCCAGGCCTCATCGAGGGCGCCTGTTTTGGTTGTCACGTACTCGCGGATGAGCGCGTAGCCTCTCGCAACGGGATCATCAACCACCTCATTGACGAGGCCAAGCTCCTTGGCAGTAGAGGCGTGCACCCAGCCCCCGCTGAGGATGATGCGAGCAGCCAAGCGGGCGGCCGCCACGCGAATCGCCCCGCGCTGCGCAGCGCTCAGCTGCGAACGTTCCGTGCGGTTCAGCCGCGCGAGCGCACGTGCGATGAGCCCTTCCTCGATCTCGTGAGTGAGTCGCTGGGTGCCTCCGTACCCTGGAGTGACGAAGAGATTAAGCTCCGGCTGCGCAAATTCCGCGGTTGTTGAGGCCAGGCGCAGGTGACCTGCCATCTGCAACTCATTGCCGCCTCCCAGCGCATAGCCATTGACCGCGATGACGACAGGCTTGGGGAACGATTCGATCATCGCAAAGGCCTCATGCGCGCGCTGGGCTTGGGCAACCCCTTCCTCCTCGTTCATGCGCAGGAGCTGCCGGATATCCTGGCCCGCGACAAACTCCCCCCCACCCAGACCCGTGATCAGGACGGCCTTGACGCGGGGGTCGTCCCGCAACTGCTGCATCGTGAAGAGGATTTCTTCAAGCATCTCGCGGTTGAGGGTCGTGACGGGTTGGTTTGGATCCCTCTGGAGGAGGAGGGTCGCCACTTTGGCATCTTTGGTGATGGGGGCGAGGCTCACCTTGACGAAAGTCTGATTGGCCAGGGCTGGCGGAAACTCATAGCCCAGGGCTTCGAGGAGCGCGACTTTGGATGAGAAGTCTCCTTCAGGCGCTGCGAACCGAAAGACAATCGATCCCTTATGGCGGTTCTCCTTCATCATCTGCGCGCCTGCCGGGACCTCGTTTTTCGTCATGATCATCGGGTGAATGAGCAGCAACCCCTCGCGCAGCGCCCGCTCGATGACCTCTTCGACCTGGAAGGCATTCGCCATGTGGGTCCCGATGATCGCAAACGTCGCGAAGAAGATCCGCTTCTGGTGCATCCAGATATGCGGGGCGTAGAAGCTGTAGCGCTTGCCCTGGGTGTCTTCGCTGTAGACGATACGCCCCTGGTATGGCATGACCAGGCGCGCGCTTAAGCCTAAGGTATTCTGGTTGGCCCGTTCGAAGACGATGTGGGGATAGCCACGAGGATTCTTCCTCGTCTTGAGAAGGTCGCCCACCGCCTGGCCGATTTGCTTGAAGGTGTGGTCTTCCCAGTCCTGGTAGTCGGCGCTCAAGGGATCGGCGTAGGGCATCTCGCGCCACTCAAAGTTCGGATCTTGCTCGAGTTGCTCGATGGACAGCACCCCCTGGAGGCGCTCGCCAAGGGGTTTGTCGTTCCAGACCAGATTCCGCAAGGCCACCTCCTGGGCGATGGTGTGCGTGAGGACCACGACTCTCGCGTTGCGCTCCAAGGCGGCCTTGATCGCTTCAAGGCCCACTGGGTCAACGCCGTCGTTGTCAAGATCCGCTGAATTGCCATAGGGGATCAGCACGCCTTCGTCAGGTTTCAAGCCGGCGTTCGCAAACATCTGGGCGGGGGTGGACGTGCCGGGCTTGCCCAGGAACGGCATGTCAAAACCTGAGCTGGCTCCGTAGAAGACGAATCGTCCCCCATCGGCCAAGAGCTGGATGTCGCGGCCGATGAGATCCTGTCCGACGTGGGAGATGATCACCTCAGGGCGCTTGTCTCCAAAGGCGTCCAAGAGCGGCTGGCCCTGGGCTTCCCACTGCTTCCACTGCGCGGGATCTTCAGGGACTGGGGTGAAGACACCCTGAAAGTCATCGAGCTTGCGGTTGATGAACGTCTCGGCTCCGAAGTCTTTGATGAATTTGCCTTTCTCCCCTGAGGAGACCAGCCCTGTGACCTTTGCGCCGAAGAGCTGTCCCCCAATGATCACGCCGTAGATCCCGGTGCCGCCAGCCGCGCCCTCCATGAGCATCGGCCGTCCATGAAGCTCCTCCCCTTCCTGAAGCTTCCAGGCATACGCGAGGGCTTTCCAGACAGTCGGCACATCAAGGTTAATCGTCGCAAAATCCGCATAGGTGAGCCCTTCTTTCAACGTCGGGTCAAGCACAAAAGCATTCTGCACTTGCCCGCGGAAAAACTCCGCAAACATCCCGTACGGGGTTTCAAACCCCGTGATCTGCGGATGGGCAAAGGAGAGATCCGCGCCTGCCGTTGGCGACAGCAGGTTCGTCTCAAACGGGAAGGAAAAGATCAGATCCCCGACTTTCACGCGCCCGTCCTTGGCCGCTTCCTCTCCGACAGCGACCACGAACCCCACCGCACCACTTCCTGGGATGTGGTAGGGCTCCCGATGCCCCTCGAACACGGACACAGGAACCCCGGTCGCGGCCCAGACGGCGTTGTAGGTGAGTCCCACGTACAAGGGGATCGCCAAGTAGTCGTTCGGCCCAAGCGAATGACGGTCGGGTTGTACCGGCACGATGATGTCCTTGAGGACGTCTTTGGGCTCTCCATGGTAGGGGGCGCCGGTTGTGCCTTTGACCAGACCGATGGCGCGCATGTAGGTCGGAAGCGGGGTGATTCCCGGATAGAAGGGTGCATCCTTGGGGAGCAGCAGCCCTTGCTTGACCAGCTCCTCCTCGGACATCCCGCCAGGCCGATACAACGACAGGTCGACGTCCTCAGGACGGGCGCGTGGCGGCAGCTTGGCGGGCTTACCCAACCCGCGGGTTGCTGCCACGACCCGAACCGTATGGATGATCGATGTGGGATTCGCCAGCGACGTGATGTTGCCAAGGCCCGGAAACACGACATCGATGGCAACTTGGTTTTTGGCCGTGATCAAGTCCTCAAACGTCGGCTCAGCGACTGCATCCGCCTCGCGCAGCATCCACGCAAGATCTGGATTGGCCGCGGCCCAGTCCGTGCGCTCAGCAAGCCACTGGGCAATCGGGATCTTCTTATTCACGTTGGACAGGCCCGCTAAGAGCGCTTGATGCTCTTTCACCCACTCATGATGCGTGGTCCGCCAGGCGTTGATCTTCGCGTTGTTGATGGTTTGGATCAATTTGCCCGCAAGCAACAGATTGTCCCGCTTGACCGCGACCCAGTCTGGATGGGCCGCCAGCCACTCGGTGGGACGCTGCTCGATCTGCCGGACGACCTCGCGCAGCGTCCGGCGCGACATGGATCCGACATACTTCAAGAGGCGGCGCATGTTCTTCCCGCTTAACGCGAGCGGGATGTCGGTCACAAAGAAGATTTCTTTGGGTGCATAGTAGGGGGTTCGGGTATCAGACAGGTATTTTTGCATTCGCTGGATCAACACGTCGTCCCCTTGAATGCCGGCCTTGAGTTTGACAAACGCAATCGGCACGGCCCGTTCCTTGGGATCAGGGATCCCGATCACCGCGGCCTCGGCCACCACCTTCTGGTCGGCAAACTCAACCAGTCCTCCTTCGATATCTCGCGTGCCGATCCGGTGGCCCGACCGGTTGATCACATCATCTGCGCGGCTGGGCACTTCATACCACAACCGTCCCTCGTGCCACACGGGTCTAGCCCCATCACCCACCAGGTGCCACCCATCAGAGATGTCCCCATACAAGACCTCAGCACCCCCAGAGGGCAACCCTTCAATCATCGGGGTCTGCGTCTCGTCGAACTGGTCCCAATAGGTCTTGAAGAATCGTGCTTCCTCGCGCCAGATGGACCGCATCTGGTAGGGATGGAACTTGGTCACACCGTAACCCAGCTCCCCTGGTTCTGCAAGCCAGTAGGGGGCGATCATCTGTTCCGGATCCTCAGGATCAGGATGTCCCATGATGGCGGCGAGCTGCGCCCATGGCAGGAGGTAGACCGTGGCGTCGTCTGGTTGGGTCGGCCCAAGCAGCGTGGTCCCAAAGACTTCAAAGCCATCTTCAGTCCGCCAGAGGTTATCCTGCCAGACCGTCGCCGCTTTGAGGAAGAGGACAACCAGCTCCTTCAAGCTCAGCCCATCCAATTGCTCAGGCGTGATGGTGAGCTTGTACGTTTTCTCCAGGCGATCTTTCCGAGCGAGGATGACGCGCTTCGCATCCTCGGCGGACAGTCCGGATGCGCCAAAGAGCTTGAGGATCTCTTCAGGAGACAGCATCCCGTCCTCGAGCTGCTTGGTCAAGAGCCCTCCAAACACGGTGTCGATGAACGCCTGGGTCTGTGGATCGCCAGGCTCGGCGCAGTTCATGACCTGGATGACCTTGAACCTGCGTCCGACATACGGTTCAGCCCCCATGGCCCGCAAGACTCGCAGGACCGGCGCGCCTGCCTTGAAGTGGGTGATCCCGTGGCGTTCAAAAAGATCAAGCACCCGCGTCAAAGTCGGCTGGTTGATCGCGCCTCCATACGTCACACTCGGCAAGCCTGCCAGATACGGCGCGTACAGCGTGGCGGACTGTCCCGTGATCCATGCAGGATCCGCGATGACGAGGAACTTGCTCGTCTCATTGAAATCCTGGACGAGGTTGATGGCCGCTTTCAGCCCAACCATATACCCGCCGGTTGTGTGGACGATACCCTTCGGCTTGCCCGTAGATCCAGAGGTGTAGATGACAAAGAGCGGATGCTCGGCGTCCACCGGCACGGGCGGAGAGAACGCGTTCATCACACGCATAAAGTCCTCATTGCTCAACTGGCCAAAGGCAATCAATTGTTTGATGTGGTTGAACAGCCGTTCGTGCATGTTTTCCTTGAGAAAGGGTTCTTGAAGTAAGGCGGCAACAGCCTCAATGGCGGCGTTGGCTGCTTCTCGATCAGCCGGTTCAACCGCCTTCAGAAGCGACGCCACATCGGCGATCTGTTTGATGTTCTCCGCCATACCTTCTTTCGTCAATGAAGGAGCCCCTTCTCTATATTCTCTCGTCATTTGGAAGGACGCCTTCAACGCTTCCTGGAGCTCGACATTCTTAATATGACTCACATCAATAGCAATGGTGACATCGGGCATCTTCAGCGCTGTATCGATTGCATCTAGCAGCATACTCAGTGGTACCATGGTGACCGTCGAGGTCCCTGACAGCATTATGTGGCCGCTCAACCGCGCCTCGGCTTCGCGGATAAATTTCTCTACAGCCTCTGTCGACTCAGACTGAATGTGACCGACTCGCAGTGTCGCGACCACCTGCTGGATGATGCTGTTGGCTTGCTCGATTGTGATGCGGCGACTGTCATCGACAGTCAAGGGATGTCCAAAGACCTCGCTGGCTTTCTTCAAAAGTTCGGCCTCAGCCTCAGCCATCAACTGGTTCGCCCACACGTCGCGTCCTGGGACCATGTTGACGTGGGTCCGTTCACCAGCCCGCTCAAACAGGATGACTTTTTGGACGCTGGTCTCTTCAGCAATCGCCTTGAGTTTCTCGAAGACCTGCTTCAGGATCTGGTCCTGCACGGTCGCCTCGACCCCGTGGGTGACAAACTCTTCTCGAAGGAAAGGCTCAAGCTCATCTGCGCGGGTGGTCGTGAGGTTCTTGCCGTCAAACCCATCCTGATATTTCGAGCGATCATAGCGCTCAAGGATCTTGTCGCGGATCTCCTTGGCTACCCCATTCGCCGCAAGTGCTTCCTGAATCGCTTCGCGGGCGTCATTCACATGGAAGTAATCGTTGTAGTCTTCCAGGGCGACGTCCACCTTTTTGGTCTTGTGGTGTTCGAGGAGCCCGTTGTAGAAATACCCATCCAGGCTGACCAGGACGCGCGCGCCCAGGTCCTTCATCTGATCGCGCAGCTCTTCAGGTCCTCGCAGCGCAAACGGTGGGGTGTACGTGATCCCAGCCCGCGCAGCCGCCATCGCGACGATCTTCCATTCAATCCCCTGCGGGATGTTCATCGCCAGCGTATCGCCTGCCTTCAGGCCCAGGCTCTTGAGCACAGCGGCAAACTTCGCCACCTCAGTCAGCATCTGCCGATAGGTGTAGGAGGCAACCGACTGGGGATTCCCATGGACATCGGTCGGTTCCAGCTCGACGGTGTCGATGACCCGATCGCCCTCCCCGGCCAGGACATGGGCATCCAAGGCGTTGAAGGCCATATTCGTTTGGCCGCCGTCAAAATACTTAAAGAGCGGGATCAGATCGTGTGGATCGCGGGGGGAGGTCTCCCACTGGTTGGTCTGTGGGTTGAAAGCTTTCCAGGTCTGCTGCTGTCGATCATACCAGCTAAACGTGTGCTGCCAGGGCGCCCAGTTTGCCGGTTTCTCAACGCTCACCGGCTCGCCAGTCTCAGCGCGATACCCTTCCCAACGATTGTTCGTCGGGTTGTAAGACAACCAGGCCTTGGTCTCCGGGTCGTACCACCAAGCCAGCTTCCTGGCGATCTTGCCCCACATGCCGACCGGGTCTTGCTGGAAATGCGCGCGCATGACATCGTAGGCTTCAGGGCTTTCCACGCGTAAGGGAGGCTCATACCCATCATCGGCTGGAGGGGTCGGCGGAAGCGTGATGGCCGGTGGCGCAGTCGGCGCGCCTTCACTCGGGATGCCTCCCTGCCCGCTGAGGACGGCGTTGAGCAGCCGTTCGTGAACCGGGGTGATCGTGCCCTGGAACTTGGGGGGTCGTTTCTCGGCCTTGGCGCCCGTTTTGACATCAAACCCTAACGTCGCCTGCACGCCTTCCACGTAATCAGGCAACCGGCTGATCCCCTGAGCGGCCTTCAGCTCATTGGCAAACGCCTCGGTGAGCGACACATCGTCACGTCCGTTGAGATTCATCAAGCGGTTGGTCACCCACAGCCCGATAGGTGAGCGGCTGCGCAAGATCTCTAACGTCTTCTCCGCAAACTCATCGGTTTCCACCTTCTGCTCAAGGCCAACCACAATCTTCGTGAATGCCTCGGCATCAAAGTATTGCTTGATGGCTTCGAGTTTCTGGGAAAACGCCTCTTCATCGAGGAGGCTCTTTTGCAGGTCGGCATCGCGCTCATCCCCGCTCAACTGTTCGTTGAGGCTGATCCGGATGTCCTCAGAACTTTTGTCGGTGAAGAACCCTTGTGCTGCCGCTTTCCGGATACGTTCTTCGATCTCATCGAGCCTGGCGACAGGCTGAAACTTGATCGGGATCTTCCCAAGACGCTGTCGAGTCTCAGCAGGAAACAGATGCCACGCCTCAACAGCGTTGAAGGAATCTCCGGTCATGGCATAGTACTTGTCCGTCGCGTGGATCATCTGCTGGGACCAGTAGTGGGTGATCCCGACATCCGGGAAGAAGCCGATGCCGGTCTCCGGCATCATAAACTTGGCGCGCTCAGTGGCGACGATGGCCGTCCCTGCCATGGCTAGGCCCATCCCGCTTCCAATACACCAGCCATCCACCAGGGAAATGACCGGCTTGGTCTTGGCAAGGGTCGCCAGCTCCTGGTAGGTGGCATACTCTTCCTCATAGAACTGATCAGCGCGCTGCGGCCTTCCTTGATAGATGGCAGTCGCCAGGTACTTGATGTCGGCTCCTGTGTTGAAGTGGTCCCCCGCTCCGCGGACGATGATGGCCTTCACCGTAGGATCGTCCTTGGCCTTCGCAATCTCTCGCCGGATGGTTCGGATCATCTCCAGCGTGGTCGCATTGCCCACCTTCGGCCGGTTGAGGGTGATCGTCGCCACCCCGCGATCCACCGTAAAGAGCACGTCCTCAGTTGGCGTTGGCGCTGCTGAAGCCATCGCGCGAGGCTGTGAGGCTTGCCGGACGTAGGCATCTGCCAGCCCTTGATCGACCCCTAACCGCACGAGCTCCTTGATCGCGTCTTGTGGAGTCCGCCCTTGCAAGAAGACTTGGGCCAGGATTTCGCGCACATCCTCGCGGTCATGAATTGAGTTGATGAGGACCCGTTCGTTGTGATCTAAGCGGGGATGGGCTGGGGTCGTGGGACCCTGCTCAGCCGTGGATTCTGTGGACTCGAAGGTCACATACCCCGGCTTGATCGTGCCTGGTGGAAGGTTCGTGATCGGGAACGCGTCTCCGAGAGCGGCGAGCAGCTCACCGTACGTACTCTGACTGGCCGGCGCGA
>CAYJTP010000004.1:6639-70655 GCA_964373175.1 uncultured Planctomycetales bacterium | reverse complement strand
GCTGTCAGTTCACTTGCTTTGAACAACTGACAACTTCACGTATCATTGACACCCCCCTCGCCCCCCTCGCCCACGTGACGCATGGCTGACTCCCACGCTCGCCTGGCGGCCTCGGCGGGAACCATCTCGCTGGCCACAGCCGCCAGCCGCCTCCTGGGGTTTGCGCGCGATCTCTTCATCGCCAGGCTCTTTGGGACCGGCCCCCAAGCCCAGGCCTTCGTGGTCGCGTTTCGTTTGCCGAATCTCTTCAGGGATCTCGTGGCGGAAGGCGCGATGACCACCGCGGTGGTCCCTGTCCTGAGCGCGACCAAAGCGACCAGCAGTCCGCAGGAATTCTGGCGGCTTGCGCAAGCCTTGGGTCTGAGGATTATGGTCGGCGTCAGCGTGTTGGGCGGCCTTGGGGTCTGTCTGGCGCCTTGGCTGGTCCATCTCATCGCCCCGGGGTTTGGGAGCGATCCTGAGAAGTTTGCGCTGACGGTGTGGCTGACCCGCCTCCTCTTTCCGTTCATCGCGCTCGTGGGGATCTGGGCATTCTTGTGCGGGTTGCTGAATACCCTCGGCCACTTTGCCATGCCCGCCTTGGGTCCTGCCGTCTTCAATGCGTCGATGATCGCGGGGTGCGTGTGGCTGGTTCCCCATGTGCACCCGCCGGTGCTCGGGCTTGTCGTGGCGGTGATGGTGGGCGGGGTCATGCAACTCGTGATGCAGGTTCCGGTATCCTATGCCCTCGGGTTTCGCTGGCGTCTGGTGTGGCGTCACCCCGGCTCAAAACAGGTGATGCGGCTGTTGGTGCCTCGGCTTCTCGGAACCGCCGTCTATCAAGCGGGCGTGTTGTTCAGCACCATCCTCGCCTCGCTGGGTTCCATTGCCGGCGAAGGAGCGGTCGCAGCCCTCTATTTCGCGAATCGCCTGGTGCAACTGCCGCTCGCGTTGTTTGCGACGGCCTCGGCCCAAGCCAGTTTGCCAATGCTCTCCGAGCGGGCCGCCGTGAAGGATTTAGGGATGTTTCGTCAGACGCTGTTGGGGGTGTTGCGGGTGGTGATCTTTGAGAGCCTGCCGGCTGCGGTGGGATTGAGCGTCTTGGCGGGTCCGATCGTGCAGGTGTGTTTTGAGCGTGGGGCGTTTGACCGTCACGCAACCCAGATGACCGCCCAGACCTTGAGCTTCCTGGCCATCGGGCTGCTGGCGTATTCGGCGAGCAAAGTCCTTGCCGGCGCGTTCTACGCGCTCCATGACACGCGCACCCCAGTCCGGCTCGCGTTGGAAGCGCTCATCGTGAATCTCGCCCTCGCCGTGTGTCTCATGTGGCCGCTTCATGTGGCTGGCTTGGCGCTCGCAACCGCCCTCTCCAGCAGCCTCAACGCCTGGCGACTCCTTCGCACGCTTGAACGGCGGCTCAACGTCCCATTGGTCCCCGGTCTCATCGGGCCCATCCTGCGCATGGGGGCTGCCGCGCTCATCATGGGCGTCGGCTGTTGGTGGGCGTGGATCGGGATTGGGCAGCGACTTGCGCCGCTGGCAGGATTGCCCCTGGTGATCGTCGGTGGTATGATCGTCTACGGAGTGAGCTGCGCTCTTGCCCGAGTTCCCGAAATGACCGCAGCCCTGCGATGGCTCACACGCGCGTTCACCACACCACCCTCCTCCAGCCAGCCTGCGCCGCGCCCATGACTATACCCCTCAGAGGCGCGGCAGGCAGGCGCCTAACCACGTTACCTGATCAGCCGGGCGTCTACCTCTTCAAAAACGCGCAGGGGGAGGTCCTGTACGTCGGCAAAGCCCTGAGTCTTCGCAAGCGCGTCAGTTCCTATTTCCACGCCTCACGCGATCTTTCCCCGCGCATCACCCGCCTCGTCCAATGGATCAGCGATCTGGAGGTGCGGGCCACCGCGTCGGAAGCCGAGGCCTTGCTCCTGGAGTCTCAACTCATCAAGGCGCACCAGCCGAAATACAACGTGGCCTACCGGGATGATAAAAGTTTTCCTCTCTTGAAACTCACCAACGAACCGTTTCCGCGGCTGATCGTGACGCGCTCTCGCAGACCGGATGGCGCGCGCTATTTTGGCCCGTATGTGGATGCCGGGCTGCTGCGCCACGCCCTGCAGTTCATGCGGCGGGTCTTTCCGCTTCGGACGTGCCGCACCTTCCCCAAGACGCCGTGTCTGGAATACCACCTGGGGCAGTGCCTGGCGCCCTGTGTGGGATATCTTGATGAGGCTGCCTACCAGCGGATCGTCGACGATCTCCTCGCCTTCCTGGAAGGCAAGCGGGATGATCTGCTGCGGGAGCTCTCGAAGCGCATGGCCCAGGCCTCGCGGGCGCAACGATTCGAAGAAGCCGCCAGGCTGCGCGATCAGATCCAGGCATTGACCTCGGTGATCGTCGCGAAGGAGAAATCCGCCCACGCCGGTCCCCTGGAACAGCTCCAGGTGGCGTTGAAGCTTCCCGTGCTCCCCCGTCGGATCGAGGCGTTTGATATCTCCAACATCTCCGGGACCTTTGCGGTCGGATCCCTGGTGACCTTTGTGGAAGGCAAGCCGTTCAAACGCCACTACCGCCGCTTCAAGATCGAAACAGTGGCAGGCATCTCCGCCCGCCCGTCCAAGTCAGGGGGCGGATCCGCCCCGCGCGCTGAACGCTGGGGCGGAGATGACTGCGCCATGATGGGCGAGGTGATTCGGCGCCGCTACAGCGGTTCGCTTGCCACCGAGCTGCCACAGCCGGATCTCATCCTCGTCGATGGCGGGCGGGGGCAGTTGAATGCCGCGCGCGAGGAGCTCGCGTCGCTCCATCCGGCCCTGCCGATTTTGGGATTGGCCAAACAGCACGAGGAAATTTTTCTGCCGGATCAGCCACATCCGATTGTCTTGCTGCCCACCTCACCCGTCTTGCACTTGATCCAGCGCATCCGCGACGAAGCGCACCGGTTTGCTATTGCCTACCATCGGCGATTGCGGGGGAAGCCCATGAGCTGCTCTGCGCTTGAGGAGATTTCCGGCATCGGCCCCCGGCGAGCCCGTGCGCTCCTTGCCCACTTCGGGTCGGTTGATCGCCTCAAGCACGCGAGCCTTTCGGAGATTGCCAGGGTGGCACGTATTTCTGAACCCAACGCCAGAGCACTTGTCCAACAACTGTCGCAATCACCAATCACCAAATCCTCCGCCCTCTCGTTCAAGGCGAGGGGCGGATCCGCCTCCGGCGGACAATAACCAAACAAGTTCCAATGACCAAATTCCAATCATCAACCTGCTCAAGAGGGCATGAGCCTTTGGTTTGGTGATTGGTGCTTGGTTATTGGTGCTTATTTGGAATTTGGGATTTGGAATTTGGTGATTGACTCTAGATGAACGCACGCAAACGCCACGTCTTGACGCCGTTTCAGCGTCGAGTCTATACGATCGTAAGGCGGATCCCGCGTGGCGAAGTGCGGTCCTACCGATGGGTAGCGAGCCGACTCGGCAATCCGCGGTTGGCGCGCGCGGTGGGGCAAGCGCTAAAGCGCAATCCGTGGCCGCGCCGTGTGCCGTGCCATCGCGTGATCCGCACCGACGGCTCCCTGGGCGGCTACGCGTGGGGGGTGGCGAAGAAACGACGCTTGCTCAGACAGGAAGCCCGACGGGTCCCAACGGAAGTCCGCGCGCGACGTCCATCACCTGGTCGGCGTTCCCCATTCTCAGGTATACTTTGGTAAGAGTATCCACCCCGCCGGGGGCCACCCCGCCAATTGGCGGGGTGGGGGACAAGTCGTTCGCGTGGGCGGGGCGTGGGTTTTCAGGTGCCACCCCGCCGTGGCGGGGTGGGGCTCCACAAAGCCAGTGTGAAGATCCCAATCCGATGAGTCATCCCATGTCTTCTACCACGTCTTCTACCACGAAGCGGCCGAACGCTCAAGACCGTGAGCGCGAGGCTCGGAGTCCTCGACCCCGCTCCACGATCCGGGTCGTGCCGCTCAAAGATGAGCGGCTGGCTCGGAAGGTGACGCTCGCCTTTGGATTCATGTCGTTCATCCCCCTCTTATTGATCGTGTGGGCGTTCAGTGCGTTCGTCTATCCCCACGTGCGCGGCTCGGTGGAAGACATGTTACGTGCGTTGCTGGCGGCCATCATCTTCTCCATGTTCATTGGCTATTTTGTGCTCAAGCGCACCATCGCCGCGGTCATTGAGGTGGTCCACCATGCCCGCACCGTGGCCCAAGAGCAGATCGGTGAATCGCTTGAGAGCTCGAACGGGAATGAGATTGGGGAGCTGACGAGGACCTTTAACCGGATCACCCGGGAACTGGAACACAAGATCGAAGAGCTCGAATCCTCGCGCACGCTCATTAAGCGACTCCTCTCCCGCATTGGGACGGCGATCGTGTCCTATGAAGGGATTGACAACCTCCTGGAGCTCATTGTCGAAAACGCCTCCGTCGGGCTGGGGGCTTCGATGGGAAGCCTGATGCTCGTTAACGGGGAAAAACAAGAGCTGGAGGCAAAAACCGTCTGGTCCGCCGAGAGCCGGCGGGTAAGCGCCACGCGGATGAAAATCGGCGAAGGGATCGCCGGCTGGGTCGCCAAAGAGAACCGCGCCATCCGCGGGACCGGTTCCCCGGCCTCCATCGGATTGTCCAATGGGCAGGCGAAGGAGGGCGTCGTGCTGTGCGTGCCGCTCATCGTCCGCGACAAGACCATTGGTGTGCTGTCAGTGCTGCGGGAAGACCCGCCCAAACCCTTCACCGAGGATGACGAGTCATTGCTGGCAAACATCGGGTCCCAGATTGCCGTCGCCATCGAAAACTACCGCTTGAACTTGGATGTCGAGCGGACGTACATCGAGACGATCATGGCGCTGGCCCTCGCCGTGGAAGCGAAGGACTCGTACAGTGCCGGGCATTCCAAACGCGTGGCCTTCTACGCCGTGAAAATTGCAGAAGCCCTGGGGGCGGATGAGGAGACCAAGACAGTGTTGAATGACGCGGGTCTCCTCCATGATGTGGGGAAGATCGGGACCCGGGATGCCATCCTGCTCAAAGCGGGGCCGCTCACCCCGGAGGAGCTGCGCATCATGCAGCAGCACTCGATCATCGGGGAAGCGATCCTCAAACCGGTGCGCTCCCTCGCGAAAGTCGCAGAGCTCGTGCGCCATCACCATGAGCATTATGATGGCTCTGGCTATCCGTCTGGCCTGAAAGGAGAAGACATCCCGCTTGGGGCACGAATCTTGACAGTCGCAGATATCTATGACTCCATGATTACCGACCGACCCTATCGCAAGCGCCTGAGCGTTGACGAGGCGAAAGCCGAACTGCGCAAGCAATCTGGGGCGCTGTGTGATCCGCAGGTCGTTGACGCCCTCCTGAAGATTCTCGCTGAGAAAGAAACCCGCCTGTCTCCCACCGACTCGTGACCCTCGCCAGTTCCCGTTGTCATCCGTGATCGTCCGTGTTACACTACCTCAACACTTGCGAGGATTCATCCTGATGCTGGAAGAACTCCGAAGTCGTGTCAGCGATCTCCGGGCTCGATGGGAGAACGTCCGGAGGTATCTTTGACCTCAATGACCTCGACCGCCGGATCACCCAGATCGAACGGGCGATGGCGGAGAGCCAGTTCTGGACCGATCAGCCCGGCGCCCAGCAA
The DNA here is from genome assembly GCA_964373175.1 of uncultured Planctomycetales bacterium. Classification (GTDB taxonomy): domain Bacteria; phylum Omnitrophota; class Gorgyraeia; order Aquiviventales; family Aquiviventaceae; genus CAYJTP01. Next base: position 65,034 of record CAYJTP010000004.1, on the reverse strand, counting down.
CAGATCCAGGCCCTGAAAGCCCTCAAGGCCAGACACGCCCCGATTGTCGCCTTCCAACGCGGCCTGCACGATGTCGAGGAGCTCCTCACCTTAGTGGATCCCCACGACTCGAGCTCGCTTGAGCAACTCGCCAAGGACCTCACACACCTCGAACATCAACTGGAGCAACTGGAGCTCCAGCGGCTCTTGGGAGGCGAGCAGGATCCCCGGGATGCCATCCTCTCGATCCACGCGGGTGCCGGCGGGACAGAATCCTGTGATTGGGCCCAGATGTTGTTGCGGATGTACCGTCGCTGGGCTGAAGAACAGCACTATGGCACCGAGCTCATTGATTTACTGCCGGGTGAAGAGGCGGGGGTCAAGAATGCCACGATGATCGTTAAAGGCCCGTACGCCTATGGATACCTCAAGGCCGAGGAAGGCGTCCACCGGTTGGTGCGCATCTCACCCTTCGATGCCAACAAGCGTCGCCATACCTCATTCGCGTCGGTCGATGTCATTCCGGAAGTGGATGAAGAGATTGTCATCGACGTGAAAGAATCCGACCTGCGGATCGATACCTACCGCTCAAGCGGCAAGGGCGGTCAGCACGTCAACATGACCGACTCGGCCGTGCGGATCACGCACCTGCCCACGGGGTTGGTGGTCCAGTGCCAGGACGAACGCTCGCAGCATCAAAACAAAGCGAAGGCTATGCAGGTGCTCAAGTCCCGGTTGTATGAACTGGAGCGCAGGAAGCGGGAAGAGCAACTCGAAAAAGACTATCAAGCCAAGCAAAAAATCGAATGGGGCTCGCAGATTCGCTCCTACGTCCTGCACCCGTACAACATGGTGAAGGATCACCGCACCGAATACGAAACAGGCAACGCCCAGGGCGTGCTCGATGGCAAATTGGAACCGTTGATCGAGGCGTACCTGAAATGGAAAACCCAGCAACACAGACCTCGGACTCCAGACATCAGACAGCAGCAATAGGCCATGTTCTGTCCTCTGTTTTCTGTCGTCTGACGTCTGTGGTCTGATGTCTGTCATCTGATGATGGTCACGTGGATTCTCCAAAAGCTGCTCGGGACGCAGAGCGCACGGGAGCTCAAGCGGCTCGCACCCGTGGTCGAGCGCATTAATCGCCTTGAGCCAGATGTCCAGAAGCTCTCCGACGACCAGTTACGCGCCAAAACCGAGGAGCTGCGAGCCCGCCTGCGCAAATCTCTTGAGTCCTTCCAGTTTATTGATCCGAGCAGCCCCGAGTGGTATGAGCTTGGCCATGATGAGCGACTGAAACGCAGGCAGGAGCGGCGCAAGATCCAGGATCGAGCGCTCAACGAGCTCCTCCCTGAAGCCTTTGCCGTAGTGCGTGAAGCGGCTCGTCGGACCGTCAACATGCGCCACTTCGATGTCCAGCTCCTTGGGGGCATGGCGCTCCATGAGGGCAAGATCGCCGAGATGGCCACCGGGGAAGGGAAAACCCTTGTGGCCACGTTGGCAGCGTACCTCAATGCCTTGACGGGTCGCGGGGTCCATATCGTGACGGTCAACGACTATCTGGCACGACGCGACACGCGCTGGATGGGGCCGATCTACCATGCCCTGGGATTGTCCGTCGGGGTCATCCAAGGCGTGGACCCCGCCGAGCGTCTGGCCGGCGAGGAATCCCTCTCCTTCCTCTACGATCCGACCTTCACCCAGGCCTCCGAGCGCTTCATCCACCTGCGACCGGTCAGCCGAAGGGCCGCCTACGCCGCGGAGATCACCTACGGGCAGAACAACGAGTTCGGTTTTGATTACCTGCGCGACAACATGCGCCATCGCCGCGAGGATCTTGTCCAACGGGAGTTTCACTTTGCGATTGTCGATGAGGTCGACAGCATCCTGGTTGATGAAGCGCGCACCCCCCTGATCATCTCCGGACCCGCCGAGGAGTCCACCGAGCTGTACTACCGGTTGGACAAGGTGGTTGAGCGCTTGACCAAAGGCACCCACTACGAGGTCGACGAGAAGCAACATGCGGTGACCCTCACCGAGGATGGGATCAAGCACTCTGAAGAGCTCCTTGGGGTGGAGAACCTCTATGACGAGCTGAACATGCGCCTGGTGCATCACATCAACCAGGCCCTGCGCGCTCACGAGCTGTTCAAGCGCGATGTGGACTACATGGTCAAGGACGGGGAGATCATCATTGTCGATGAGTTCACGGGTCGGCTCATGCCGGGCCGCCGCTGGAGCGATGGGCTCCATCAAGCGATCGAAGCGAAAGAAAACGTCCGGATCCGCGAAGAAAACCAGACCCTCGCCTCGGTGACCTTCCAGAACTACTTCCGGATGTATGAGAAATTGGCCGGCATGACCGGTACGGCCGCCACTGAAGCGCAGGAGTTTCGCGAGATCTACCACCTCGACGTCGTCACCATTCCGACCAACAGCCAGCTCATCCGCGCTAACCACCCCGACATCGTCTACAAGACCGAAGCGGAAAAGTTCCTCGCCGTGGTGGAAGAAATTGCTGAGCTCCATCGCAGGGGCCAGCCCGTCCTGGTGGGAACCATTTCGATTGAGAAATCCGAGCGGCTCTCGCGGATGCTCAAAGAACCAGGCCCGTTCCTCAAACGGCTGAGTACGATCTGCCAGTGGGTGACCGAGGAACTGAAATCCGAACAGCTTCCTGGACCGCTCAAGCAGCAGCTCTCGCAGCTCGCGAGCCGCCCCGGGACCATCACCGAGGAGGCGGCGACAGTCCTCTTGGACCAGCTCAAGTCGCAAGCCCCCAAGTCCCTCATGGTCTATCGTCTGGAACAACTCCTGCGACTCGTCCAGACGATGACCGCCGTCAAAACAGGAATCCCGCATAACGTGCTCAACGCCAAGTACCACGAGCAAGAAGCGCGCATCGTCGCGCAGGCCGGGCGGCTGGGGGCGGTGACGATCGCGACGAACATGGCGGGTCGCGGCACCGACATCCTCCTGGGCGGCAATCCCCAATTTCTCTGCGAGGACGCCATCCGCGAGCGAGAAGCGCAAGGGACCGCGGCGTCTGACGAGGACCGAGGCGCGCTGCTTGAACAGTATCGGCGCCAAGCCGATGACGAGCACGAGAAGGTCGTTGCCGTCGGAGGCCTGCATGTCCTCGGGACCGAGCGCCACGAAGCCCGCCGCATCGATAACCAGCTGCGCGGGCGATCCGGCCGGCAGGGCGATCCCGGTTCCTCGCGGTTCTACCTCTCGCTCGAAGACGACCTCATGCGCATCTTCGGTTCGGATCGGATTGCGAAGCTCATGGAGTTCAAGTGGTTTCGCTGGGAGGAGGGATTACCGATTGAGCATCCGTGGGTGACCAAGTCGATCGAGACCGCCCAGCGACGGGTCGAGGCCCAGAACTTCGATGCGCGCAAGCATCTCTTGGAGTACGACAACGTCATGAATCGCCAGCGCGAAGTCATCTATGAGCAGCGGCGCCGCATCCTCGATGGGGTTGGGCTGGACACCTTGGTCGGGGAGATCGCTGAGGAAGTGGCCGATGAGTTGGTGACGAGTTACGCCCCCAAAGAGTCGCGTCCGGACGCCTGGGATCTGGAGGGCCTGCGTACGACCCTCGTGCGGCAGTTCGTCGTGACCCAATCCATTGACCTCACGTCGCCTGTCCGTGACGCGCTCTTCGAGCAGCTCAGCGAGAGCCTGAAGCAGGCCTATCAGGCCAAGGCGCAGGCCATCGGCCCTGAGCTGATGCGGAGCCTAGAGCGCAGTGTCCTGCTGGCCGTCGTCGATGCGAAGTGGAAGGATCACCTCTACATGATGGATGCGCTCCGGGAAGGCATCGGCCTTCGAGCCTATGGCCAGCGCGACCCGCTCGTCGAATACCAGCATGAAGCCTACGCGATGTTCCAGGATATGATCGCCTCGGTCAAAGCCGAATCGCTCATGATGCTCCTGCGCATCCAACCACGAGCTGAGGCCCAACCTGTGAGCGTGTTTGCCCGTACGCCCCAGCAGGCCGTTCATGAAGAGCTCTCGACGCGATTAGCGGATCGGTTTGCGCCGCAAACGCCTCCCACGCCATCCAGCGAAGCCGAGCAGCCACGACGCGTGCTTGAACCAGTAGGGGCGAAGAACGACCAATCACAAGGCACACCCTACCATCGCGCCGGTCCGAAGGTCGGAAGAAATGACCCCTGTCCATGCGGGAGTGGCCTCAAGTACAAGAAGTGTCATGGGAAGTGATTGGAATCAGATGTCAGACGACAGAGGACAGATGTCAGACATGAGACAAGAGACTGAATGTTCCACGGGATACGCCACGATTGCCTACGCCGACGCCCCCTAATTCCTCCTTGAGACGACCGCCTCTCTTGGCGCTGAGTAACGCCGTCCTCCTCGTTTTCTCGTTTCCAAACTGGAACCAGCCGTGGTGCGCGTGTTGACAGAGTTCATCACTTCTGATACACTCATTGCGGAGGTGAGACTCGATGCCGACAAAACGACCCCGATTGAATGTTGTCTTAGAGCCACCGACGTTCCGTTCCGTCGCGCGACTTGCGGCCCGTGACAAGGTCTCGCTGTCGCTGAAGGCCCGTGACTTGATCCGTGAGGCGCTTGAATTGCACGAAGATGCGTACTGGGCCAAGGCCGCCCATGCGCGTTGGACCACCTTCGATCGAAAGACCGCACTGACCCACGAAGAAGTCTGGGGACGGCGCCGCACGCGACGCCGGTAATGCCCTACCGGCTGTCGTACCATCCTGCCGTCCTGCGGGAAGACCTCCCTCGTCTTAACCGTGACATTCGCGATCGCATTCAACGGGCCCTCGAGCAGCGGCTCGCCCTCGAGCCTGCCTATTACGGAGAGCCGCTACGACACCAATTGAAAGGCTACTGGAAGCTTCGAGTAGGAAATTATCGGATCATCTACCGCATCGAAAGCCACACGGTGTGGATTATCACCATCGGACATCGGAAGGACGTCTACGCTGTTCCGGTTCAGCGCCTTATCTGGCATCCCTAAGCGTCGAGTCGTGTTGCAATCGCTCCTCCTGGCGCTGAGTAGCGCCGTCCTGCTGGCTCTCTCTTTCCCGAACTGGAACCAGCCGTGGTGCGCGTGGGTGGCGCTGGTCCCATGGCTGATCAGTCTGCAGACGCTGAGCCCGCGGCAAGCATTTGGCTGGTCGTATCTCGTCGGGCTTGTGTTTTTCCTTGGCACCATTTGGTGGCTTGTGCATGTGACGCTTGTGGGATTGACCCTGCTCTGCGCATACCTCGCGCTCTTTTTCGGCGTATTTGGCTGGCTCGCTCATAAGTTCACCCATCACCCATCACCCATCACCCATCACCTTCTTATTCCCTCTGCGTGGGTTGCGCTTGAGTACCTGCGTAGTCATCTCCTCTCGGGTTTTGGATGGAACCTCCTGGGCTATTCGCAGACACCAGCATTGACGGCCATCCAAGTCGCTGACGTAACTGGTGTCTGGGGCGTGTCGTTTCTGCTGGTCATGGTGAATGTGGCGATTGCGAGCTATCTGAGCCAGCGTGAGGCGCACCGCGTCATTCCCATGATGACCCTGGCACTTGGTTGTGTGGTTGCAAGCTGGGCGTATGGCAAAGCGCGTCTTCAGCAGTTTGTTCCCACCACACCGCTCAAGATCGCCGTCGTCCAAGGCAACATCCCCCAAGAGGAAAAATGGGACGAGGCGTTTCAGCAGTCCATTGTTGAGCGCTATGAACGGCTCACGCACGAAGCGGCTCGCCACCACCCGCAGCTTATCGTGTGGCCGGAAACCTCGGTACCCGGCTATGTTGGTTTAGATGCTCAGATGACGATGCAGATCAAGCAATTGGCCCAATCGATCCAGACGCCCTTGTTGGTCGGTGCGCCGATGGGTGTCTTGCGGGACGGCACGTGGTATCTGACGAATAGCGCCGTGTTGCTGGATGCCGAGGGAGCCATCCTGACACGGTACGACAAGCTTCATCTGGTGCCTTTCGGGGAATTCATCCCTCTGGAGTCAGTCTTTCCGTGGCTGCGGGGAGTCTTGCCGCCGATCGGCAACTTTGTGCCAGGCCATGAGTACACCGTATTTGACGTGGAGGGGCATGGGGCGAGAGACGTGGGGCACGGGCATGAGTTGGTTTCCCCGCCCCCCGCCCCCCGCCCCCCGCCCCGCTTTAGTGTGTTGATCTGTTTCGAAGACATCTTCCCAGGGTTGGCTCGACAATTTGTCAACCGGGGAGCTCAGATGTTGGTTACGATCACCAACGACGCGTGGTTTGGCGATACGGCGGCCGCGTACCAGCATGCACAAGCCTCGGCGTTCAGAGCCGTGGAACTGCGCGTGCCGATGATCCGTGCGGCCAACACCGGCTGGTCCGGCTGCATTGATGAAACCGGCCGTTGGCAGGCCAGCGTCCAGAACTCGAAGGGCAAGGAGCTCTTTGTTGAGGGGTTTTCGGTCTGCGACGTGCAGCCGAGTCAGTCTCACACCCTGTATGCCAGGTGGGGAGACTGGTTTGCGTGGCTGTGTCTTGTGGTGGCCTTTGGATGGCTCTGGTTCCAACCCCTCGTCAAACACAGGGTTAGGACAACGTAAGGCCTGCTCGCAGCGCCCGCGCTCGTTGACACCCCTTGAAGCCTCTCGTATAATGAAAGTCCTCCCTTGTTGCGACATTCCCGTTTAGGATTGCCGACGTGGGGTAGGCAGGCACGCTGGAGGGGTCCCGTTAGACTGTTTCATAGAGGTCGATGGATCTGAAGCATCGCTGATCAGCGTGACGGAACGTTTGGAGGAGCAACCAAGTCGTTTCACAACAGTCTAACGGGATGGGTACCTATGATGAGCTTACAGCCGCACGACGAAAGCACCGCGACACGTTGCGCTCACACGGCATCCAGCCATATGGGGGCAAGTTTCCCAAGACCCGATCCATCCAGTGGTTGGTGGAGCACTTCCACGACGGCGAAACGGTCACGACCGCCGGTCGCCTGAGCGCCAAACGTTCTCACGGCGCACTCACCTTCGCGGATCTTCGTGACGCAAGCGGCAAGATCCAACTGTGCCTTCGCCAAGAGCAACTGGGCGAGGCCGCCTATCAGCTCTTTGACAACATCGATCTCGGGGATTGCCTTGGGGTGGAAGGCCGGTTGTGCCAAACCAAGACCGGCGAGATCACCATTCAGGTCAGCCGCTTCACCTTGCTGGCAAAGTCGCTGAAACCCCTGCCGGAGAAATGGCATGGGCTGCGCGACGTGGAGATCCGCTATCGCAAACGGTATCTGGATCTCATCGCGAATGAGCCCGTCCGTCGGGCATTCGAGCAGCGCACCCGGCTGCTTGACAGCCTGCGCTCCACGCTCAACGCGCACGGCTACCTCGAGGTCGAAACGCCCATGATGCATCCGATCCCAGGCGGGGCGACGGGCGAGCCGTTTGTCACCCATCATCAGACGTTGGGGTGTGAGCTGTATCTGCGCCTCGCTCCGGAGCTGTATCTCAAGAAACTGCTCGTGGGCGGCTTTGAGAAGGTCTATGAGCTCAACCGATCGTTTCGCAACGAAGGGCTCTCCACCAAACACAATCCTGAATTTACGATGCTCGAAGCCTACTGCGCCTATGAGGACTACACGTACATGATGAAGTTGGTCCAAGAACTCATCCGGGGGGCCGCGACGCACACGCTGGGACGGTTGCAATTGACCTATCAAGGCCAGGCAATCGATTTGGCCAAAGACTGGGAAATCATCTCATTCACTGAGCTGCTCAAGACCGGCTACGACTTGGGTCCTCAAGATGGACTTGAAGCGATGCAGCGCAAGTTGAAAGCGCCGAAGTCGGGATTTCCGAAGGTCGAGCTCAAAGCCCAGACACGCTCCCAGATCCTCCATGTCGTGGAGCAGCTCGTGGAACCCAAGACCAAGGACGTGCCGGTCTTTGTGACGGACTACTGGACCGAGCTCTCACCCTTGGCGAAAAGCCGGCTGGACAACCCACTCATCGCGGAGCGGTTTGAGCTGTTCATCGGGGGTTTTGAGGTCGCCAACGCCTACTCGGAATTGAATGATCCGATTGAGCAGCGACGACGGTTTGAAGCGCAATTAAAGGAACAGGGGCAGGGGGCGGGAGACCGGGGGCGAGGGAAAACCCGATCCTCGCCCCGTGCCCCACGCCCCTCGCCCCCCCGAATGGTTGACGAAGACTTTCTTGAGGCACTGGAATACGGCATGCCGCCGGCCACAGGGTTGGGCCTTGGGGTCGACCGATTAGCGATGCTCTTGTTCGACCAGCCTTCAATCAAGGATGTGATTTTATTTCCCTTGTTGAAACCTGAGTGACCTGCAAATGCCAGAAACTGACAGGAGAACGCTCGCACGTGAATTAGCACGAATATTTTTTGAGGCAATGCATTGGAAGCGCTGGCAACTTGTGCTTTATTTGCTTGCTTACATCATGTTTGGGTGTTCCATTCTGACTGCGTCTTTGGTTTTTCGAAACAGGCCGCCCCCCTTGTGGTTTGTTTGGGTTATGCTGTCTCCTGTCGTAGTTGTCGTAGCGTTTTGGCTGAAAATGTGGTCTGCATGGACAGCAAACGCTCGGCTGTTAAAAGGATGGTATCTGTACAATCCCTCCTTTCAACTTAGATTCTTTCTTGAGGAAGTCCGACTGGTGGAACAAAGGATGGGAGAACCTCTTTCGCGTTTATACGGTCTAGCGGGATTCGTGGTTCCAATTTCTGTTGTCATCGCATTTCTCTTTTCTCTCTCGACTTATTTTCGGTTTTAAGTCTCATGTCTCTAGTCTCTTGTCTCATGTCTGAAGTCTGAGATGCGCTACGAACTGTGGTTGAGTGTGCGGTATCTGCTCACGCGACGGCGTGAGCGGTTTGTGTCGGTCATCACGTTGTTGTCCATCGGCGGGGTCGCGCTTGGGGTCATGGCGCTGTTGGTTGTTCTCTCGGTGATGAGCGGGTTTGACCACGACCTCAAAGAAAAATTGGTTGGGGCCAATGCCCATCTGACCATTGAGTCAGAGCCAGGTATTCAGGAGGTCGAGTCGTTGATCCGACGGGTGGCGGCGACCGAACATGTGGCGGGGGTGAGCCCGTTTGTGCTCGGCCAGGCGATCATCCGGCTGCCCGACCGGGCCTTCGGGGTCATGGTGCGGGGCCTGGACGTCGAGCGGGAAGTCCGCGTGAGCAAGCTGCGGGACTATCTCGTCATGGGGCATCTGCCCACCTCCGATCGCGAGGTCGTCATTGGGACGGAGCTGGCCCGCTACATTGGGGCTGGTCTGGGTGAGCCGTTGCGGTTGATCAGTCCAGCGGATGGCAAGCTGCATGAGCTGGTGGTGAGCGGGATCTTTCGCTCCGGGATGTATGAGTACGACGCAAGCCTCGTGGGTGTCACCATCCCGCGCGCGCAAGCGCTGTTCGGGTTGTCTGACGCAGTCAGCGGCTTAGCCATTCGACTGGATCGACTCGAACGCGCTGAGGAAGTCAAAGCCCGGTTAACCAGCGAACTCGGGCGCCGCTACTTGGTCAAGACGTGGATGGAGCTCAACCAGACGCTCTTTGATGCCTTGAAGCTTGAGAAGCTGACGATGTTTGTGATTCTGACCCTGATCGTCATCGTGGCCGCAGCGAATATCGTCTCGACGTTGATCATGATGGTGATTGCGAAGACCCGCGACATCGGGATCCTCAAATCGATCGGGGCCTCGAATCAATCAATCCGGTGGATCTTCACGTGGCAGGGGGTAGTGATTGGGCTCATCGGAACCGGCTGTGGGTTGATGGGGGCGTGGGGGATTGTGTGGCTGCTCGATACCTATCAGTTCATCCATCTGCCCAGCACCATCTACTACCTGGACCACTTGCCGGTTCGCATCGAATGGTCCGATTGGAGCATGACGGTCTTGGCGGCGTTTGTGATCAGCCTGGTCGCGACGGTCTACCCCGCTCGTCAGGCGGCGAGGCTGTCGCCGGTTGAAGCATTGCGCTATGAATAAGTCCGTTATGCCAGTTAGCCCGTTAGCCAGTTGGCCGGTTCACTGGCCTCACGGGCAAACAGGCCAACGGGCTCAACGGATCCATGATTGAAGCGCGCAATTTACACAAGGTGTATCAAACAGGGGCAGTTGCACTCCACGTCCTCAAGGGTGTGGACCTGACGATTGCTGCGGGTGAGTTTATCGCCATCACCGGGCCATCCGGCGCGGGGAAATCAACGCTGCTGCATGTGTTAGCGGGCTTGGATCTGCCGTCGGAGGGGGAAGTCTTGTGGGAAGGCAAATCGCTTGTGCGCATGAACGATCGGGAGCGGGCGAACCTTCGCAACCGCACGATTGGGTTTGTGTTCCAGTTCTATCATTTGCTGCCGGAGCTCTCCGCGCTTGAAAACGTCATGTTGCCGGGGTTGGTGGACGGGCATCGCGGGCGACGGGATCTTGAAGCAGGGGCGCGTCGCTGCCTCGATCATGTCGGGCTCTTGAGCCGGGCAACGCACAAGCCTGGCCAGCTCTCCGGGGGAGAGCTCCAGCGGGTGGCCATCGCCCGCGCCCTCATCAATCATCCGAAGATCATTTTTTGCGATGAGCCAACCGGCAATCTCGATTCGCAGACGGGCCAAGCCGTGGCGGGGTTGCTCGTGGAGTTGCAGCGACGGGAACGCGTAAGTTTGGTCTTGGTGACGCATGAGCATGAGCTGGCGCAGCTCGCCAATCGGTGGCTGGTGCTGCGGGACGGGCAGTTTGTCTCGGACGTCAAAGGACAGGCATCGGTTAGCGGGTTAGCCGGTTAACGGGCACAACGGACCTAACGGGCACAACGGGGTTGACCGATATGAAAGTCTATCTCAACGGCAAGTTTGTGGACAGCCAAGCTGCGACGGTGTCCGTCTTTGACCACGGGCTCTTATACGGGGACGGGGTCTTTGAAGGGATCCGTTCGTACAACAGCCTGATCTTCAAGCTGCGTGAGCACATCGATCGGTTGTTTGAATCTGCCCATACGATCATGCTGAAGATTCCCCTCTCAAAGGGGGAGCTCGTTGAAATCGTCAAGCAGAGCCTTCGGGTGAACAAGCTGAAGGACGCCTATATCCGGCTGGTCGTGACGCGGGGTGAGGGGGACCTGGGCTTGGATCCTCGCAAGTGCACCAAGCCCACGGTCTTCGTCATTGCAGACAAGATCGAGCTCTATCCGAAGCAGCTGTATGAGAAAGGGCTTGAGCTCATCACGGTGGCGACCCAGCGCAATGTCCCCGAGGCGCTCAATCCCCAGATCAAATCCTTGAACTACCTGAACAACATCCTGGCGAAGATTGAGGCGATCAACGCAGGCTATGAGGAAGCGATCATGCTTTCGCCCTCAGGTTATGTCACCGAATGTACGGGTGAGAATCTCTTCATTGTCACTGGCAAGCGCCTGCCTGCGCCCCGCCGATTGGCGGCGCAGGCAGGCTTGCTCACCCCCCCGCCGTACATCGGGGTCCTGCGCGGGATTACCCGACGGACCGTCATGGAGCTTGGCGAAACCCTGCGTTTGGATGTCCGGGAGGAACTGCTCACACGGCACGATCTGTTTAACGCGCAGGAGTGCTTCTTGACCGGCACGGCTGCCGAAATTGTCCCCGTCGTGAAGATCGACGGGCGGGTGATTGGGCAGGGTAAGCCCGGCCCGGTCACCAAGCGCCTTCAGCAGGCCTTCCGACGGTTAACCAAGACCGACGGGGTGCGCTATTAACAGCATCTTTCAAACCCGTTTCTCGGCTGAGGGCTCAGGGTTCGGGGCTCGGGGTCGTCTGTCGCCCGTGCCCAGAGCCCACAGCCCCCAGCCCACAGCCACGGGAGGTTGTGGAACCAGCTCTAACAGGCGCCCACTTTGCCTCCCGTTGAAAACCTGCTAGACTAGTAAGAGGGTGGAAAGAACGATGGTTTGCGACGCCTGCAAACAACAGCAAGCGACGGTCCATCTGACCGAGATTGTCAACGATCAGATGACCGAGCTGCATTTGTGCGAGGGGTGCGCCAACGAAAAAGGCTCCCAGGTGGAGAGCCATTTCGGCTTGGCGGACCTCTTGGCGGGGCTGGCCGACGTGGGAAAGACCACCGAGGTTGAGGAAGCGGTCTCGACGAAAGCCTGCCCCAACTGCGGGATGACGTACGACGATTTCCGCAAGGTGGGGCGGTTGGGCTGTGCGGAATGCTACACGACGTTCAAGCGAAGCCTGGCAAGTCTGCTCAAGCGGATTCACGGCTCCCCGCATCATGTGGGCAAATCGCCGGCCCGGTTGGTCAAGCCGCCGACAGGGAAGCTGGAGCTGGCGGAGCTGAAGCGGAAACTGGAACGGGCCATTGAGATGGAAGAGTTTGAGGACGCGGCACAGCTGCGGGATCAGATTCGAGAGGTCGAGCAGCAGGAGCATCGGAGTTGGAACAAGAAATAGGCCATGGCGGAAGAACTGGACGACCTCATCAAACATCCAAGTGAGTGGCTGCGCGGGGTTGGGCCGGTCTCGGAGATCGTGATGTCCAGCCGGATTCGGCTGGCTCGCAATCTTGAAAAGCTCCCGTTCGCCACGCGGGCGACCAAAGAGACCGAGGCCGACGTCCTTCGCATCGTGAAAGAAGGTCTCGAGCACACCGCGTCGCTGCCTCAGCCGTTGTTCTTTCAGATGGAGGAGCTCGATGAAATCGACCGGCTGTTCTTGGTGGAGCGGCATCTGATCAGCCGGGAGCACGCTAGCCGCGCGGACCATCGGGCGGTGGCCATTGGGCAGGGCGAGGTGATCAGCATCATGATCAACGAAGAGGATCACCTGCGCATTCAGGTCATGCAGTCGGGCTTAAATCTGCGGGACGCCTGGACGACCATGGACGTCCTCGATGACGAGCTCTCTGAGGCGATCCCCTACGCGTATTCAAGCGACTGGGGCTATCTGACGTGCTGTCTGACGAATACCGGAACCGGGATGCGGGCCTCGGTGATGGTCCATCTGCCGGCGCTCGTCATCACGAAACAGATCAATAAGGTCCTGCACGCGATCACGAAGCTGGGGTTGACTGCCCGCGGGCTCTACGGGGAAGGGACCGAAGCGTCGGGGAACTTTTTCCAGATTTCGAACCAAGTCGCGTTGGGTCGCCCCGAAGAAGAGCTCATCGAGAATATCGAGCGCATCCTGAAACAGGTCATCGACCATGAACACACGGCGCGTGAGGGGCTCATGGCGAACAACCGCTTGCAACTTGAGGATCGGATTTGGCGAGCCTATGGGATCTTGCGCCACGCGCAGACGATCAGCTCCGGGGAGACGCTGGATCTCCTCTCCGCGGTGCGGCTCGGGGTGGATCTGGGGATCATGAAGCACGTGGACCGTCCCCTGGTCAATGAACTCTTGATCTTTTCACAGCCCGCCCACCTCCAGAAACTGGAAGGGGGCCGGCTCTCCACGCAAGAACGTGATGCGAAACGTGCTGAGTTGATTCGTCGTCGGCTCGGCACGGGAGAATAGGTCACATGACGCCACCACTTACGGAGCATCGCGACGTAAGTGGTCTGGCAGAATGTGACCCCACACCCAGCGGTGGAGTCGCAAGTAGCTAGCCGTTGAGGACGGGATGACGGCTTTGTGAGGTTGAGAGGATTCGCCAGCGATGCTGGGTGTGGGGTTCTCCGCCGAAGGCGGATCCGCCTCTGGCGGAAATTCAGACAGACAAGTTATGTCGTCCTGGCGGACTCCATAACTTGTGTCTTCATTGAAGGAGCGGCACCGATGTTTAATAAATTCACGGAACGGGCTCGGAAAGTCATCCTGTTAGCCAAGGAAGAGGCCAAACGGTTCAACCATGACTACATCGGCACCGAGCATATCCTGCTGGGGTTGATCCGTGAGGGGGAAGGCGTGGCGGCCGCGGTCTTACAGAAACTCGGTTTGTCGCCTGAGAAGATCCGGTTGGAAGTCGAGAAACTGGTGCAGAGCGGACCCAGCACCATGGTCTCCGGCGACATCCCCTTTACCCCCAAGGCGAAAAAGGTCATTGAGCTGGCGATGGAAGAGGCCAGGTCCCTCGGCCACAACTACATTGGGACGGAACACCTGCTGCTGGGTCTGATTCGGGAAGGCGAGGGCGTGGCGTCCCAGGTCCTGATGAACCTCGGCTTGGATCTCAATCGGGTCCGCAACGAAGTCATCACCTTACTCGGCTCGTCCGGTCCGCCCCAAACGGGGCCCTCCTCAAAGACCAAGACGCCGGCACTCGATGCGTTTGGTCGGGATCTCACGAAGCTCGCCCAGGAAGGCAAGCTCGATCCCGTGATCGGCCGCAAGGATGAGATCGAGCGGGTGATCCAGATCTTGGCCCGTCGGACCAAGAACAACCCAGTGTTACTGGGGGAGGCGGGTGTCGGGAAAACGGCCATCGTCGAGGGCTTGGCCCAAATGGTCGTCAAGGGCGACGTACCGGAGATCTTGCGCGACAAGCGGGTGATCATCCTGGACCTCGCCCTCATGGTCGCCGGGACCAAGTACCGTGGGCAGTTTGAGGAACGCATCAAGGCCGTGATGGACGAAATCCGCCGCTCGGAAAACGTCATCATGTTCATTGACGAGTTGCACACCCTGGTCGGCGCGGGATCCGCCGAAGGCGCGATCGACGCCTCCAATATCCTCAAGCCCGCCCTCTCGCGTGGTGAGATCCAGTGTATCGGGGCGACGACGTTGGATGAATACCGCAAGTACATCGAGAAGGATGCGGCGCTTGAGCGGCGCTTCCAGACCATCATGGTGGAACCCCCGTCAGTCGATGAGACGGTCGAAATCCTCAAGGGCTTGCGCGACAAATACGAAGCGCATCACCGGGTGAAGTATCTCGACGAAGCCCTGGCGGCCGCCGCGAAGCAGGCCGACCGCTACATCGCGGGTCGGTTCTTGCCGGATAAGGCGATCGACCTCATCGATGAAGCCGGATCCCGCGCGAGGCTATCGGTCCTCACGACGCCGCCGGAGATTAAGGACCTTGAAGAGAAAATGGAGCAGATTCGAAAGGAAAAAGAAGCCGCCATCAAAGGGCAGGACTTCGAACGGGCGGCCAGTCTGCGTGATCAAGAGCGGGAAGCCAAAGAGCGCCTGGAAAAGGTCAGGCAAGAGTGGAAGAAAACGAAGGGCGACGCGATGCCCGCCATCACGGCGGAAGATATCGCCGTGATTGTCTCCAAGTGGACTGGGGTGCCGGTGTCTCGCCTCGAAGAGAAAGAGAGCGAGCGGCTCCTGAAGATGGAAGACGGGCTCCACAAGCGCCTCATCGATCAAAACGAAGCGATCGCTGCCATCGCGCGGGCCATCCGACGCTCCCGCGCTGGGATCAAGGACCCGCGCCGACCGATTGGGTCGTTTATCTTCCTCGGCCCCACCGGGGTCGGCAAGAGCTTAGTGGCGAGGGCGTTGGCCGAGTTTCTCTTCGGGGACGAAGGCGCCCTGGCGCAGCTCGACATGTCGGAGTACATGGAGAAGTTCAATGTCTCCCGATTGGTTGGGGCCCCACCGGGCTACGTCGGCTACGAAGAAGGCGGGCAGTTGACCGAACGGATCCGCCGCCGGCCGTATTCGGTGGTGCTCCTCGATGAGATCGAGAAGGCCCATCCAGATGTCTTCAACCTCCTCCTGCAAGTGTTGGAGGACGGACGCCTGACCGACAGCTTTGGCCGCAAGGTGGATTTTCGCAATACGGTGCTCATCATGACCTCCAACCTGGGGGCGGAGCTGTTGAAGAAGCAGGGCAGCCTGGGGTTTTCGCCGGCCAAGGAAGAGGTCACCTTCGACAAGATGAAGGAACAGCTCATGGATGAGGTCAAGCGGGCGTTCAAACCGGAATTCTTGAACCGGGTCGATGAGGTGATCGTCTTCCGCCCGCTCAGCCGCGAGGATCTCAGCAAGATCGTGGAGCTGGAGATCGGCTACGTCAAAGAACGGTTGCGCGAGCAAGGGATTATCATTGAACTCGATCAGTCCGCGAAAGACTTCATCGTGGAGAAGGGGTTTGATCCAATCTACGGGGCGCGACCGCTCAAACGGGTGATCCAGCGCTTCCTGGAAGATCCCCTGGCGGAAGAGGTGATCGCCAAGCGGTTCAAACAGGGATCGCCGGTTCGGGTCTTTCGGAAAGGCGAAACGCTTGAGTTTGAAGGTGAACTGGCACTTGAGCGTCCTGCCACGACCAGTTGACCCCCACACCAATTTGCCGGTCCGGTCCGAATGCCAACGCGGCCGTCTCATTAAGCACATAGTCCGTCACCTTCCCGTCGTCACGATGCAGCAAATTGGTGTGGGGGCGATTGGGTCAGCGTGATCCAATCGCCTGTTCGTTTCATCCGCCTCCGCAGGAGACCCCGGCCTTGGCCGGGGAGGAATGCGGCACTCCTGCTTCGGCGAGATGTCGCCCCCTGGAGGGGAGGCGGATGCCTCGCCGAAGCTCGAAGAGCGACGGCGGGCAAGAGGGTACCCCGGGCTTGCCCGGGGGGCTCCATGAGAGACGAAACCAAAGACCGGTCACCAGCGACCAGGTCGCTCTGCTGAGGACGGGTCTTGTGGTGACGAGGTTGTAGAAGGATGAAGGTTTCCCGCGTCGCCGTCCCCGTGGCATTAGCCGGGGCCTGGGTGGTGCAGATTGCGGACTACGCCGGGCATCTGGGCGTCCTGTTGGCGCAATCGGTCGGCGGGTGTTTCGTCAAGCCGCTTCGCGCCAAAGCCGTCATCTATGAACTCTGGAAGATCGGGGTGCAGTCCTGGTTCATCGTGTCGCTGTCGTTGTTGTTTGTGGGGATGGTCCTCGCCTTTCAGAGCGCCTACCAGATGCAGCGCTTGGCCGCCGAGATCTATATCGCCAGCCTCGTGGCCTTGTCCGTGGTGCGAGAGATCGGCCCGGTCATGACCGCGCTCATTGTGGCAGGACGGGTGGGCTCTGCGATTGCGGCGGAGCTCGGGACCATGAAAGTGACGGAGCAGATCGATGCGCTCATGACGCTGGCGACCGACCCGGTACGCTACCTCATCGTGCCAAGGTTGCTGGCCATGCTCGTGGCGCTGCCCTTGCTGACCGTGTGGGCAGATGCGATTGGGATTGCCGGGGGGTTTCTGATTGGGACCGTGAAGCTGGGGATCCTGCCCAGCCTCTATTGGCAGATGACCTTCACCCCGCTGGCCTTCAAGGATCTCGGCTCTGGGTTGTTGAAGTCGTGTGTCTTTGCCCTGATCATCTGCGTGGTGAGTTGCTTTGAGGGGTTTCGGACCGAGGGGGGTGCGGAAGGGGTGGGCCGCGCGACCACGAGGGCGGTGGTGACGTCCTTCATCCTCATCATCGCGTCTGACTGTCTCATCACGGCGGCGTTCTACTTCATCGGGCGATGAAGACGGGGGGCGGGGCGGGGGTCAAGGGGCGTGGGGATTTCCAGTTCCTCGCCCCACGTCTCTCGTCCCTTGCCCCCTAGGTAGGCGGATGATCGAAATCAAGGAACTCACCAAAACATTCAACCATCATCTGGTCCTGGACCACCTGGACCTGACGATCAAGACCGGCGAGACGATGGTGGTCATCGGGCGCTCCGGATGCGGCAAATCCGTGCTGTTGAAGCACATCATCGGCTTGATGAAGCCCGAGCAGGGATCGGTGCTGGTGGATGAGATCGACGTCACGCAGCTCACCGGCCGGTCCCTCGACGAGCTCCGGAAAAAGTTCGGGATGCTCTTTCAGGGAGCCGCGCTGTTTGACTCGATGACGGTGGGGGAGAACGTCGCGTTCCCCTTGCGGGAGCATACCACTATGGATCCCGCCGCGATTCGGCAGCGCGTTCGGGAGTGCCTGGCGCTTGTCGGGCTGGAGGGGGTCGAGGACCTCCATCCCGCGGAGCTGTCTGGCGGGATGCGCAAGCGGGCAGGGCTCGCCCGGGCACTGGCCATGAATCCGGAAATGATCCTCTATGATGAACCCACTACCGGGGTCGATCCGATCATGGGGGACGTGATCAATGACCTCATCGTCACCCTGCACGATCGCCTCCGGGTGACCTCCGTGGTTGTCACCCATGATATGCGCAGCGCCTACAAAGTGGCAGATCGCCTCGCGATGCTTTACAATGGTGCCATTGTGGAGGTGGGGACGCCAGACGCCATCAAGGCGTCGAAGAACCCGATCGTGCAACAGTTTATCCAGGGGCACGCGATGGGGCCCATCCAGGAGGGGCTGCCGGATCGCCGGATCTTGACCCAGTGGCGCAAGCCCTTGTGGAGGCAAGTCCTGCGAAAGGGATCGTGACGATGCAGCAACGGGTCGTGTCACTCGAGATGAAGGTGGGGGCGTTCATCATCTCGGGGATGGTCATGCTGGTGGTGTTTCTGTTTGCCATCGGGGACCTGGCGACCTACTTCCAGCCCGGGCTGACGTTGCACGTCGTGTTTGACGCGGCCAACGGGATCGCGCGGGGCTCTCCGGTGCAGTACGCTGGGGTCGAAGTGGGCAAGGTCGAGGATGTGCGGATCATCTATCCATCGGATCCCTCGCGGCCCAAGGTCGAATTGATCGCGCGCGTGCCCCGCCGGCTGCAGATTCGGACGGACGACATCGCCGCCATCAGCACGTTTGGGTTGTTAGGGGAGAAATACCTCGAGATCATCCCCGGGGCTGGGACCGGAGCGCTCGTCAAAGCCACGGATCTGTTGATCGGCAGACCCCCGGTGTCCACCGAACAAGTCATCCAACGGTCCAACGAAGTCCTCACCGAGTTTAAGCGAGCCCTGGAAGGGTTGAATGCGCTGGTCGGGGACCCCGAAGCGCGCATCTATCTCAAAGAGGCCTTGCAGGAGGCTCGGGATGCGACACGGCAGTGGCGGTTGTTGGGCGAACGGCTCAACGTGGCGATGTACCACGCGGAAGGCGGTGAAGGCAATCTCGGGAAGCTCCTGTTTGACGAGGATCTCTACCAGCGCATCGTCCTGTTTGTCGATGATCTCCGAGAACACCCCTGGAAACTCCTGATCCGTCCGAAGGGACAGAAGACAGAAGACAGACGACAGAAGACAGGTACCCAATAAGCTCGGCCGCGCCTGTCCTCTGACTTCTGACCTCTGTCTTCTGATCGCGAAGTCATGGCCAGTAAGCTCAAAGCCGTCTTCATCTGCCAACAGTGTGGGTGTCAGGCCATCAAGTGGGCGGGCCGCTGCCCCGGGTGTGGGGAGTGGAACACCTTGGTGGAAGAAGTGGTTGAGGAAGCCCCTCGGACGTCCACCGTCACCGCAGAACCCGTGACCCCAACCCTCCTGGCGGAGGTCCCGCTTGACGACACGATCCGCATCCAGACCGGGATTGGAGAGCTTGATCGGGTCTTAGGCGGGGGGTTGGTCCCGGGTTCGGTGATTCTCGTGGGTGGGGAGCCGGGCATCGGCAAATCGACGCTGCTACTCTCCATGGCGGGCCGCTTAGGGGCCACTGGCTTGCGGGTCCTGTATGCCAGTGGGGAAGAGAGCCTCCGGCAGACGAAACTCCGGGCCCTGCGACTGGGACTGGGGGAGTCCGCGATTCAGCTGGTCTCACAGACACACCTCGAAGCCATTGAGGAAGCCATTCGCAACACCGCCGCGCACGTGGTGATCGTAGATTCGATTCAAGTCGTGGAATCCGGGGAGCTGTCCTCAAGCCCGGGATCGATCAGTCAAGTCCGGGCTTGCGCCCATCGCCTGGTTCGCCTCGCCAAGAATCAGATCTGCACGATGATTTTGGTTGGTCATGTCACGAAAGAAGGATTCCTGGCCGGCCCAAAGGTCTTGGAGCATCTGGTGGACACGGTCCTCTACTTCGAAGGGGAACCCACCAGCGGGTTTCGTTTGTTGCGCACCACCAAGAACCGCTTCGGCCAGACCTCGGAGCTGGGCGTCTTCCATATGACGAGCGAGGGCCTGGTCGAGGTGTCGAATCCCTCGGAGCTCTTCGTGAGTGATCGGACCGACCAAGCCCCCGGCTGCATGGTCACGGTGAGCCTCGAGGGGAGCCGTCCGCTGCTGGTCGAGCTTCAGGCCCTCACGGCGCCGTGTACCATGGGGTTCCCCCGTCGAAAAGCGAGCGGGGTGGATTTTAATCGGGTGAGCGTGTTGTTGGCGGTGCTCGAGCGGCGCGCCGGCCTGCCGCAGCTCGCCCAGCAGGACGTGTTTGTCTCATCGCTGGGTGGGGTGCGGGTGGTGGAGCCTGCCTGCGATCTCGCGATGGCCCTGGCGATTGCCTCCAGCCTCAAGGAGCGGGCGAATGCCCGGACGGATGTCGCGATCGGTGAGGTGGGGTTGACCGGCGAAGTTCGGCCTGTCATCAATCTCGCCCAGCGGCTTCACGAGGCGAAGCGGGTGGGTTTTCGTCGGTGCCTCGTGGCGGCCTCGAAGCACGCCATCCAGGCGGATGGTCTTGAGGTCGTCGGGGTGCGCAACGTTCGCGAGGCCGTGCAGGCGTCGCTCACCTGATCGAGCCGGCGTGTCAGTCGTCTGCTTCTTGGGAGCGGAACAATGCATGGGAGTGAGTAGTCCATGGATCTGCGCTTGATTCGCGTGGGATTTATCCTCATTGGAGGCTTGCTGGGCATTCAGCTGGGGATCCAGCGAGCCCAGTCCCTGGTGGCGTGGTGGCTCTGGTTTTCCGTTGGGATTCTCTGTGGCGGATTTCTCGTCGCCTTTGAGGCGTTGCTCCATCGCATCGGCCGGGTCTCGGTTCGGGGATTCTCCGCCGCGGTGTTTGGGCTGTTGTTCGGCCTGATTATGGCCAAGATGGTGTCCGATGCGATCGCCTTGACGACCCTCGATCCCGCGACGATTAGTCTGGTTCGGCTGGTGGTGACGTGGTCGTTTGCCTATATCGGGATGGTGGTCGCGCTGCGCGGCCGTGACGAATTCAACGTCGTGATCCCGTACGTCCGGCTGTCCCGTCAGGATCGTAGCGAAGAGCTCTTTGCGATTGACACCAGCGCCATCATCGATGGACGAATCGCCGAACTGTGCCGGACGCGATTTCTTGAAGGTCGGCTGATTATCCCGCGGTTCGTCCTGCGGGAGCTGCAGGCGATTGCGGACAGCGCCGATCCGATCAAACGCAATCGGGGTCGCCGGGGCTTAGATGTCCTGAATGCCCTGCGCAGTCAATCCCACGTGGATCTGCGCATCCATGAGGAGGACATCCCGCGCATCGCCGATACCGATGCGAAACTGGTGAAGCTCGCCAAACTGCTTGGGGCCAAGGTGGTGACGACCGATTATAACCTCAATAAGGTCGCAGAGTTCCAGGGCGTCACGGTCCTGAACGTCAACGAATTGGCGCAGGGACTTCGGCCGGTCGTGCTTCCGGGTGAGGCCCTGGAGGTCAAACCCCTCAAGGAAGGCAAGGAAGCACACCAAGCCGTGGCATATCTTGACGATGGGACCATGGTGGTGGTGGAAAACGGCCGTCACCTGATCGGCCAGACCGTCCAAGGGGTCGTCACCAGCGTCTTGCAAACGGCGGCGGGTCGCATGGTGTTTGTGCGACCGGATCTCTCGGCGACGGCCCGGGGTTCCTCACAGGGGGGAAGTGCCGCCGCGACGACACCCAGACAACCTGGGAATACTTCTCGTCGCTGACGACGCCTCCCCACAACGGGCACAGCAGTATTCCGCCACGAACAGACACCAACGGCCTCCTCCATACACGTGAGCGGCGCGGTGATGAGGTGAACCTCGATGGTCCGGAACGTTGGAGCCGTGATTCCTGCCGCGGGGCAAGGAATGCGCCTGGGAGGGCCGACCTCGAAAGCCTTCATCACGCTCGCGGGACAGCCGCTCATCCTCCACCCCCTCAAGGCGCTTGAGGTGACCCCGGCGATTCGGTGGATTGTGGTGGCTGTCCGCCGAGCGGATCGCGCCGCGATGCAGCGTCTCGTGCGACGCCATCGGCTGACGAAAGTGACGGCCCTTGTCATCGGCGGCTCAACGCGGGCCCAGTCAGTCATCCGAGGGATGGCAGCACTGCCTGCCAAGGCCCAATGGGTTCTCGTCCATGACGGGGCTCGGCCGTGTCTCACGCGACGTCTGATCCAGGCAACGATTGCACAGGCCCGGCGCTATGGAGCCGTGGCGTGCGGCTTGCCAGCCTCGGTGACCGTGAAGGCCGTCGATCAGGCCGCGACGGTTCGATTGACCCTCGATCGAGACAGCCTCTGGTTCATGCAAACGCCTCAGGTTTTTCGTCGAGACTGGCTGGCAGAGACACTCGCGCGGGTCGATCATCACTTGGAGACCATGCCGGATGATCCCACCACTCGTCGCTCGGCCCAAAGGGCCGATCGATCCGCCTTTGGCGGATGCGACGGGTGGTGGGATGACGCGGCCCTGCTGGAATGGGCCGGGTTTCCGGTTCATGTGGTGCCGGGGGATCCGTTGAATATCAAGGTCACCACCCGCGAAGATCTGCTACTTGCAGAAGCGATCTTGAAGCGGAGGTACCAGAGGACAGATGGCAGAGGACAGAAATCAGAATAGACCCTCCGGTGTGTTTAGCGTTGATCTGTCTTCTGATTTCTGACTTCTGTCCTCTGAATGAAGGGACATGAAATGAGAATAGGCATTGGCTACGATAGCCATCGTTTTAACGCCAGTCGGCGTCCGTTGAAACTCGGTGGCGTGGTCATTCCGGCTGCTCGCGGACTCTCTGGCCATTCGGACGCGGATGTCTTGCTCCACGCCATCGCGGATGCGCTCTTGGGTGCCATCGGCGCGCCGGATCTCGGCGAGCTTTTTCCCTCCAGCGATCCGCACTACACGCGGACGGACAGCCGCTGGTTTGTGCAACAGGCCCTCGGCCGAGTCCATCGCGCCGGGTTTTGCGTCGGGAACGTGGACGCGACCGTCGTGACCGATGAACCCACGTTGACTCCGTATAAGGCCCAGATGCGGCAGGTGATTAGCCGCTTGCTCAAGGTGGACTCCTCCGCGGTTTCGGTCAAGGCGAAAACGACCGAGGGGCTGCC
Organism: uncultured Planctomycetales bacterium; assembly: GCA_964373175.1. Classification (GTDB taxonomy): domain Bacteria; phylum Omnitrophota; class Gorgyraeia; order Aquiviventales; family Aquiviventaceae; genus CAYJTP01. The sequence goes on along the minus strand of CAYJTP010000004.1, from coordinate 42,033 downwards.
TCCCGGCAAGCGTGGAATCGCGGCCCATGCGGTCGTCCTGCTCACCCCCCGATCGTCCTTGAGGAAACGAGAACCGCCACCATGACGTCACTGATTATCAGCAGCGTCCTCATTGTCACGCTGCTTTTGATGATTCGAGTCGCATTCGCCAAGGAGATCCGCGCCTGCTTTGAGCGAGACCCTGCGGCCCGCAATCTGCTCGAGGTGCTGCTGGCGTATCCAGGACTGCATGCGATCATTGGGTATCGCGTCGCCCACGGGTTGTCCCGACTGCACATCCCCGTGATCCCGCGGTTGCTCATGTTGCTGGTTCGGTGGGCGACCGGGATTGAGATCCACCCCGCCGCGATGATTGGCCGGGGGTTGTTCATCGACCATGGGATGGGGGTGGTGATTGGGGAGACGGCGGTGATCGGGGACAACGTGACGCTGTTTCAAGGGGTGACGCTCGGCGGGACGGGCAAGCAACGCGGCAAACGCCATCCAACGATTGGAGACAATGTGGTCATTGGCGCTGGGGCGAAAGTCCTGGGGCATATCACGGTGGGCGATAACGCGATGATCGGAGCCAACGCGGTGGTGGTGCGAGACGTCCCGGCGAATGCTACCGTGGTGGGGATCCCCGGCCGCGTGGCCCGGACCGCTGATCGCCATTTTCCCGGCATCAATCTCGATCACACCAACCTCCCGGATCCGCTCACGGAGCGTTTGGAGAAACTCCAGCACGAAATTGATCTCATCGAGCGGCACCTCAAAGAATTCCGGCAATCGCAGTCACCACACCACAGCCCGTGATCCCCCCACCTGCCTATTCACCGAAGGTGAATCAACAGGAGACGCAACGCTTGATCGGCCCGCCCCCCCGGCCCGACGCCGGCGACAGCCGGGGCGGACGGCGAGGGCTATCGGCGGGCCGGGGGGGAAGGCAGGTGGGGGGATGACCCTGCGCCTTTACAATACGCTCACTCGGACCGTCCAAGACTTGACGCCGCTCGATCCTCCTACAGTGAAGATGTATGTCTGTGGCCCCACGGTGTACGATGAGCCGCACATCGGCCACGTCCGGAGTGCCTACATCTTTGAGATCCTGCGTCGCTACCTCGAATACAAAGGATTCCAGGTGCAGTGTGTCCGCAACGTGACGGACGTCGACGATAAAATCATCCAGAAAGCCCAGGAGACCGGTGAATCGCCGACCGCCGTCGCCGAACGATATTTGAAACGGTATCATGAGACGTTGGATCGGCTTGGCCTCAACCCTCCCACGCACGAGCCGCGCGCGACGGAGCATGTCGTGCCAGAGATGACCGACCTGATCTCAAAGCTCCTCATGCAAGGCGCGGCCTACGAAGCGGGTGGCGATGTCTACTTTGCCGTGCGGAAGTTTGCGCGTTATGGCCAGCTCTCCAACCGCAGCTTGGATGAGCTTCAAGCCGGGACGCGCGTGGAACCGGGTGAGCACAAGCGTGATCCGTTAGACTTCGCGCTGTGGAAAGCTGCGAAACCCGGCGAGCCGTCTTGGAACAGCCCCTGGGGGAGGGGACGACCTGGCTGGCATATCGAGTGTTCAGCGATGAGCACGAAGTATCTGGGCGATGCGTTTGACATCCACGGCGGCGGAGTCGATCTCGTATTTCCGCATCATGAGAATGAACTCGCCCAGGCCCAGGCGGCTGGCAAACCCTTCGCCCGTTATTGGGTCCATCATGGGCTGCTGACCGTCAACGGCGAAAAGATGTCGAAGTCGTTGGGCAACTTTCTGACCGTTGACCACGTCCTGGTGGACTATCCTCACCCCGACTACCTGAAAATCTTCTTCCTCAAAACGCATTATCGGTCGCCGATTGACTACTCATCGGAGCGCATGGTTGAAGCCAAGACCAATTGGCAGGAATTTTCTCGGTTTTTCCAACACGATGACCAGCTCAAACCCGACGCTGTGAGTGGCGCAGCGGCTCCACCAGAGCTCCTCAAGGCTCGAGCGCAATTCGACACAGCGATGGCTAACGATCTCAACACGCCAGAGGCCTTGTCCGTGCTGTTTGATCTGGTGAACCTGGGACATCGGATCCTGGAGTCTGGCGACTCGAAACAGCGCTTCATGGCACGAGGGATCCATGATGTCTTGCTGGAATGGGGGGTGGCCCTTGGATTATTCCTCCACGGCATGTCAGAAGAGCGTCCGGACATCCAGCAACGGTTGCAAGCGCTGGTTGCCGAACGGGACGGGGCTCGGAAGGCCAAGGACTTCAAGCGGGCTGATGCAATCCGCCGGCAGCTCCAGCAGGAGGGATATCTCTTGACGGATACCGCCGGCGGGACGTTGTGGCGTCGCGTGACATGACGCGTCCTGGGTTCTTCATCACCTTCGAAGGTCCAGAAGGCTCTGGTAAGTCGAGCCAGGCGAAACGTCTCGTCCGGGTCTTGCGTACTCGGAGGAAATCCGTGGTGTTTGTCTGCGACCCCGGGTCAACGCCATTGGGTCGTCGTCTGCGGCAGACGTTGCTGCATGATGGGTCGGATCGATTCTCCCCGCTAGCGGAGGCCCTGCTCTTTCTCGCGGGGCGGCTCCAGCTCATTCAGGCGCGGATCCGTCCCGCATTGCAGCGAGGGGCCGTCGTGGTGTGCGACCGCTTCCATGATTCGACGGTGGCCTATCAAGGGTTCGGCGGAGGCGTCGATGTCCACTGGCTCGATCAGCTTGGCCGAGCGGTGATTGACGGGAGGCTCCCGGATCTGACGATTCTCCTGGATGTCCCAACGGCGGTAGGTTTTGCACGCGTGGGGAGGCCGCGGGATCGCATGGAACAGAAAGCTCGCGCGTTCCATGAGCGCGTCCGAGCCGGGTACCGTCAACTCGCTCAGCGAGAGCCCCAGCGCTTTGTGGCCATTGACGCCACCCAGCCTCAAGCCGAGATTGCGCGCCGGGTACTCGGTGTGGTTTTGAGCTGGCTCGATTCTCAGCGATGATCACCCATCGGTCCCTGGACAGGTGGCGGCCTTCAGGATAGGACTCGGTCGGATGGCGTGGACGGAGATTCATGGACAAGCCCTTGCCCTTCGGATCTTGCAGACCCACGCGAGCCGCCAGCGTCTGGCGCTTGCGTATCTCTTTGTGGGACCGGATGGGGTCGGCAAGCGCCTCGTGGCGAGAACATTAGCTAAAGCCCTCAACTGCGAACACGGCGACAGCGACTCCTGTGATCGCTGCGACAGCTGTCAGCGGATCGACCGCCAGGTCCATCCTGATGTGCACGGGCTTTTCCCGCATGGCGCCTCAGAGCTGATTCGGATCGATGAGGTTCGGGGCGTGTTAGGCCGGATTGCGCTGCGTCCCTTCATGGGGACGTGTCAGGTGGTGATCGTGGATGGGGCGGATCGGTTGACCGAGGAAGCGGGGAACATCCTCCTGAAGTCGCTCGAAGAACCGCCCGCCCACGCGCGGTTTGTTCTCCTGACCGATCAGCCCGCCCGCTGCCTTGCGACGATTGTCTCGCGATGCCAGGTCATTCGGTTTGCTCGGCTGTCCGCTTCCCTCATCGAAGACTCGCTGGTCACCAGGCACGCCTGTCCTCCACAGATTGCGCAGGCCATCAGCCGTCTGGCCCAAGGGAGCCTCTCGCGGGCACTTGAGGTGATGACGCAGTGGAAGGCGCTGGAGGGAATGGTCGCGCAGTTTGGTGCAGCCTCGCCAGCTCCGTGGCTGGGATGGGCGGTCCCGATGGACCGTCAGGAAGTGGCTTCCTGGCTCATGGGGTCGATTGCGTGGCTTCGTGACCTTGCGGTTGCGGCCGTGGCGGATGAGTCGCTGGTGAGCCATCGGGACGCCGCCACGACGATCCATCGGCAAGCGAAGCAGGTGGACAGCGAGCGCTGCGTGGAGACGGGCCTCCGGCTCATTGAGTTATGGGGGTCCCTTGAGCAGATGGTGAGCCCCCGATTGGTCGGGACCCTCTTACGCGAAGAATGGCTTGATTTGTTGGGGCAGGGGGCGAGAGACGAGGGGCACGGTCAGAGCGATGCCCCACGCCCCACGCCCCACGCCCCACGCCCCTGACAGACATGTCGAAGACATACTATCTCACGACGCCGTTGTACTACGTCAACGCCGCGCCCCACATCGGGCACTCCTATACCAATATCGCGGCCGATTGCGTGGCGCGCTACCACCGGCTCAAAGGGGAAGCCGTCTTCCTGTTGACCGGGACCGATGAGCATGGGCAGAAGATCGAACAAGCCGCAACGGCCGCTGGGCACACGCCGCAGCGCTTTGTCGATGACGTCGTTGAGCGATTCACCGCCCTCTGGCAGCTCTTATCCATTTCCTATGATGATTTCATTCGCACGACCCAAGCGCGTCACATCCGCATCGTGCAGGCCTGCCTCGCGCGCCTGCACGATGAACGCAAGGTGCTTCGGGCGACCTATGAGGGGTGGTACTGCACCCCGTGCGAGACATTTTGGACCCACGAGGAACTCAGCCCCGTCGCTGAGCAGCCGCTGTGCCCCAGTTGTCAGCGTTCTGTAGAGGGAGTCCATGAAGACGGGTGGCACCTGCCGCTGCGCCCCGCCCAAGACTGGCTGCGGGGGTTTGTCCGAGACCACAAGACCTTCATCCATCCTGAGACACGCTACAACGAAATGGCCAGTCTCCTAGACCGCCCTCTCCCCGAGTCCCTCTGCATCACCCGACCCCGCCAGCGGGTGGGATGGGGGATCCCAGTGCCGTTCAGCCCGCAACACGTGACCTATGTCTGGTTCGATGCGCTACTCAACTACATCAGCGCCCCGGGCTACGGAGAGGACGAGCGTCGGTTCGCGTCCCTCTGGCCTGCCGACGTCCATCTCATCGGGAAGGATATCCTCAGGCATCATGCCATTTACTGGCCGATTGTGCTCCATGCCTTGGGATTTCCGGATGACCACATGCCGCGGATGATCGTGGCCCATGGGTGGTGGAAGGTGGGCGAGCAGAAGATGTCCAAGTCGCGCGGGAATATCGTTGATCCCGCGGTGGTCATTCGCGAGGTGCTGGCCTCGCAGCCGTACGCGGCCGATGTCTACCGCTACTTTCTGTTGCGCGAGATCCCCTTCGGCCAAGATGGCAACTTCTCTGAAGAGGCGATTCTCACTCGGTTGAATGCGGACTTGGCCAATGACCTCGGGAACCTCGTGCATCGAACCCTCTCCATGATCGAGCGCTACTGCCACGGCGTCCTGCCCTCGCTCGGTCCGGTGGGGTGTGCGGTTGATGATGAGCCCGTACGCCAGGAAGCCTTGGGCCTCGGGAAGCGGCTGGAGACGGCGATGGCACGACTCAATTTTGCGGAAGCGCTCGACGCCATCTTTCAGCTGGTCAGCCATGCCAATCGGTACATCGAAACCACCAGCCCCTGGCAACTGGCGAAGACATCTTCCCCTGAGCGATTGCACACGGTCTTAGCGGTCCTTGCGGAAGTCATCCGGGTTGTCGCGATCACCATGGAGCCGTTCATGCCGTGTGTGGCGCAAGCCATCTGGGGTCAACTCGGGATGGGCCAGGCGCCTCGACGCTTCGCGGATACGACCTCCTGGCCAGGCCTTACGCCTGGCCAACCCCTCGGGAGGCGGGACGTCTTATTTCCTCGGCCGGACTCCTCACGCGCCTGATGCTTCATCGCGGCTGGTGGTTGTATGCAGGGCTCGGTCTCATCGTCCTTGTGCTGTACACACGGTTGTTCATCGGTACCCCGGTTCGATTGCACAGCGCCTTGGAGCCGGAATTCGAAACCCCTGCCCCGTCGACGAAATTCCAGGGACTTGAGCGTGACCCGACAAAACTGGTGTCGCTTTTTTCCCAGAAGCCCAGGGTAGCGCTCCTCTTGGGATTCTGGGCCGTGCTGTTGGTTGGGCTGGTCGTGAGTGGCGTTGGGCTGACGGTCCAGCTCGTCCGGCGACGGAACCTGCGCCGACTCTTTCGCTACCGCTCCAAACTCCCCCGGAGTTGGTCACTCCAAGAACTGGCCCGCATGGTGCTGTTGCTGGCGTTGGTCGCGAGCCTCCTCCCGTTTGTGCACCTGAGCCTGATGGCGTGGGGGCCATCGCAGCTGGCCGATCCGCACCTGTGGAGCGTGCTTGCGATGTTCATCGTGCACGGATTTCTCGTGCTCACCGTGTGCGGATTCGCGTCCGCCAGAGCGCTCTCCGTTCGGATGGCCTTGGGTTTGTCTCGACGCAGGGTGGCTGGGGCCATCACGCAAGGGCTTCGGGGTTATGTGACGCTCTTTCCCTGGATCTTCGGGCTCCTGTGGATCCTGATCCAACTGTGCCAGCGGTTCGGCATTCAGCCGCCCCTGGAGCCCATTCAGGAATTGCTCTTTGAGGAACGGGGGATCATCGTGGGGCTGACCGTCGTGCTGGCGTGCCTCGTGGGGCCGGTGGTCGAGGAGATCTTTTTTCGAGGGGTGCTCTTTCCCGCGCTGCGGACCCGGATGTCTCGCGTTGTCGCCATGCTGATCAGCGGCTCGATGTTCGCGGCGGTCCACACCAACCCCATCGGATTCCTCCCCATCGTGATCCTGGGCTGTTTGCTCGCCGATCTCTATGAGCGGACCGGGTCGTTATTCAGCCCCATTGCGGTCCACATGGTTCACAACGCCTTGTTGGTGGGGCTGGGATTGACGTTCAAGGCGTTGGGATGATCCCCCCACCTGTCTATTCACCCCCACACCAGGAAGCCCCGAATGGCGCTCCCCCGACGCCACCCCGCCGATGGCGGGGTGGTGTGGGGGTTCACCGAAGGTGAATCAACCCATGAACCCAAACGCGGTTGGCCCTCCGGGCCGCCCGCCCCCCCGGCCCGACGCCGGCGACAGCCGGGGCGGGCGGCGAGGGCTATCGGCGGGCCGGGGAAGACAGGTGGGGGGATGACGCGGACGATTGCCACGCTGGGGGAAGTGGGCTTGATTGACCGCCTCAGGCGACGGATTCCCGTTGTCCCGTCGGTGCTGGTGGGAATCGGGGATGACACGGCGGTTCTCCGCGCGACGCGAACCAAGTCACTGCTCTTTGCCAGTGACATGCTGATTGAGGGGGTGCACTTCACGCGAGGACATCTGGCCCCTCACTGGATCGGATGGAAGGCCTTGGCATGCAATATCAGCGACATCGCGGCGATGGGAGGTGTGCCGAAATACGCGGTTGTGTCTCTCGGACTTCCGCGCCAGGTTGCCGTGTCGTTTGTGGATCGGCTCTACCACGGCTTGGTGCGCTGCGCCAGACGATTTGGCGTGGCGATCGTCGGCGGCGATACGGTCCGCGCCCCGTGTGTGGTGATCGACGTCGCGATTCTCGGAACCGTCCGGCCGAAGCATCTTGTCCTGCGCAGTGGCGCCAAGCTCGGTGAGCGGGTGTTCGTGACCGGGCGATTGGGCGGAGCCTTAGCGCACCACCGGCATGCGACCTTCACGCCACGGCTGCGCGAGGCCCAGTGGCTCGTGGCGCATCTTCCTGTGCATGCCATGATTGATCTCTCGGATGGACTGGCGTCTGATCTCTGGCAGCTGGCGCGGGCTAGCCGTGTGACGTTCCAGATCCACGAAGACGCGATCCCCGTGGCTCAAGCCGCCGAGACGGCGTGGCATGCGCTCATGGACGGGGAAGATTTTGAATTGCTGTTCACGGTCCCGCAGCGGATCGCCCCTCGCGTGCCGGCGGCGATTGGTCGCCTACCCCTGACGGAGATTGGTGTGGTGACCGCACACGGCGCTGGTGTAGAATTGGTGCGAACCGATGGCCGCATCACCTCGCTCATCCCAAAAGGCTTCAAACATTTTTGAACTGATCAGCCGCTCGGTGGAGGAGACCCACCAACTCGGCGAGCGGCTCGGCGAGCTCCTGGCACAGGGGGATGTGGTGGGTCTGGTGGGGGAACTGGGCAGTGGCAAGACGACCTTCGTGCAAGGGATCGCGAAAGGGCTTGGCATCGATCCGGGAGGCGTGAAAAGCCCGACCTTTATCCTCTTACGCGAGCATCAAGGACGCCTCCCCCTGATCCATATCGACGGGTATCGGTTGGAGGGCGCGGCCTCCGCCGTCTGGTTGGACCTGGAATGGGTGTTCTCGTCAAAGAAGGCGACGGTGATTGAGTGGGCGGATCGATTCAGCGGCTGTCTCCCAGAGGACTACCTCGAAATCTACCTGACCCATCGGACGACCAACCAGCGGACCATCGCGGCGATCAGCCACGGGCCCCGTTCATCCCAACTGGTCCAGAAACTTGCCGTGACTCGTGACCAGTGACCCGTGATCCGTAAACTGCCGATGAAGGTGAAGGACTATAAAGATCTTCAAGTGTGGCAAAAAGGTGTTGAAATCGTCGGTCTGGTTTACGAACTGACAGAGACTTTTCCGCAATCGGAGATGTATGGGTTAAGCAGTCAGATGAGACGTGCGGCCGTGTCAATCCCAACGAATATCGCTGAAGGCTTTGTCAGGCACCATACCAAGGAGTACCAGCAGCATCTTTACGTCTCGTTAGGTTCGTGTGCTGAGTTGGACACATTGTTGATTATCGCTCAAAGAAGGAGATATGTGCATCCACCGCAAATGCAGATCATCGCAGAAGCCGTGAACCACGAAACTCGCATGCTTGTCAGACTCATTCATAGTCTCTGACGGGTCACGAGCCACGAATCACGGGTCACGAAACCCATGAGTGTTCTCGCGATTGACACAGCGACCGACCAGCTTGGCGTGGCCGTGGTGGAGGAAGTCCGAGTGCTGGCCTCCTATGAGATCTTCGCGGAGCGCCCACACGCCGTTGAACTTCCCCAAGCCGTGACTAGGGTGTTGCAGACCGCCAACCAGACGTTGGAGCAGCTGGAGGCTATCGTCGTGGACATCGGTCCAGGGTCCTTCACCGGCTTGCGGATCGGGGTCGCATTTGTGAAAGCCCTCGCTTTTCGCACGCACACACCGGTGGTGGGTGTTGCCTCGCTTGATGTCTTAGCTGCACACCTGCCGCTTGTGCCCCATGCCATCTGTCCCATCGTGGATGCCAAGCAGCGCAAGGTCTATACGGCGTGCTACCGAGTCATCGACGGCACGTTGCGCAAGCAGTCAGACTACCACCTCGTCACGATCGAGGAATTGCCCACCCTCATCACATATGATGGTTCCATCGTCTTCCTCGGCGATGGCGTGACGCTCTATCGAGAGCCACTGACCCAACGCTACGGGAGTCGAGCCCTCTTCGCGGCTCCGGAGCTCTGGATGCCTCGGGCCGCGACGCTCGGGCGGCTGGGTCTTGAACGGCTCCACCAAGGACATACGGACAATCCGCGCGATCTCGTGCCGCTCTATCTCTATCCCCTCACCTGCTCGATCCAGCCCAAGAACACCGCAAGTGGAGCCCCACGGGCAGAGCCCCTGCCCGCCAGGGGGAACAGGGGGCAGGCGGGCGTGGCACCCTGATACCACGCTCCACCTGCCCGCCCCGGCTCGCGCCAGCGTCGGGCCGGGGGGGCGACATCCCGCCCCCGCGTTTGAAGAAGCAGCGCGGGCCTACGGCCGAAGGCCGTGGCCCGATGGCGGGGTCGCCGCACGACCCCGGCCGCTGCCTCAAGCCCCTAGCCCGTAAGACGCGGCGCTCCTTGACGGGCCGTTCCGTGGTATAATAACAATTTGTCTTTTCAAAGACCTCCCTGCGCGATCACGGCGATCAGCGGGTTGACCACTCGCCTCAGCTGGCGTCGGTCAGGCCCGCCTGCCTCACGATGTTCGGCGCGGGCAGGCAGGGTGAAAGGGATGAAGAGTCCGCGGAATGCCTGAGAAGATGATCCCACCACCTGCGCTGGTCCGCCTACGGCGGACCACGAAGCCAATGGCCTCTAATTTGCCCAACGCTGTGGGTTTTGGCTTTGCCACGGCGCCGATGGTGGGACCAACGATACAACGCCGCCGTGCGGCGCAGGTGGTGGGATGAAAGGCGCGCACATCCTGGTTGAGTGCCTCCCCGGCCCGCCTTTCGCTATCGCTGCCCGCCCCGGCTGTCGCTCGCGGCGGGCCGGGGGGGCGGGCAAGCGTGAAGGGATCATCACGAGGCTCAAGGCATGAAGGGAGCGCAAATTCTCATCGAGTGCTTGAAACGCGAAAATGTGGAGATCGCGTTCGGGATTCCTGGCGGGGCCAACCTGCCGACCTTTGATGCGTTGTACCAGTCGTCCATCAAGGTGATCCTGACCGTCCATGAGCAGGGCGCGGCGCACATGGCAGATGGCTATGCCAGAGCGACCGGCAAGGTGGGGGTGTGCCTGGCGACGTCGGGACCCGGCGCCACCAACCTCGTTACCGGCATTGCGACGGCCTTCATGGATTCCATCCCGATCGTCGCCCTGACGGGTCAGGTTCGCACGACCGTGATCGGCAACGACGCCTTCCAGGAAGCTGATACGATGGGGATTACCCGCCCCATCACGAAACACAGCTATCTCGTCAAAGACGTTCGGGACATGGCCCGGGTGGTGAAGGAAGCCTTTTACCTTGCGCGCACCGGTCGACCTGGTCCAGTGCTCATCGACCTGCCGGTCGATACCACCGTCGCCGAGACAGAGTTTCTCTACCCCGAGCAGATCAACATCCGCGGCTACCGCGTCCAGGCCTTCCCGGAGCCAGACCTCGGCGCCATCAAGGCCGCTGCTGAGGCCATTGCGAACAGCAACCAGCCCGTTATTTATGCCGGGGCGGGGGTCATCCATGCCGGAGCGGCGCAGGAGCTAGCGGAGTTGGCCCGCAAGACGCACATTCCCGTGACGACGAGCCTGCTCGGTCTTGGGGGATTTCCGGAGACCGATCCGTTGAGTTTGGGGATGTTGGGGATGCACGGCTTTGAATACACGAACTACGCCGTGGCCCAATGTGATCTGCTCATTGGCATTGGGGCGCGGTTTGACGACCGGGTGACCGGCAAGCCTGATGAGTTTGCCAAACGCGCCAAGAAAATCCACATCGACGTCGATCCCTCGTCGATCAATAAAACCGTCGTGGTCGATATCCCCATCGTGGGCGATGTGAAGCAAGTGCTCCAAGAGCTCAATCGAATCGTCAAGCCCGGGGACACCCGCGCGTGGCTGAAGACGATTCAGGGGATGCGGGCGAAGTACCCGTTGGTGTACCGGGAAAAGAAGAAGCTGCTGCCGCAGTTCGTCATCCAGCAGATTTCCGAATTGACGAAGGGTAGCGCCATCATCGCCACCGGGGTCGGCCAGCATCAGATGTGGACGGCCCAGTTCTACCAGTTCAATCTGCCGCGCTCGCTCATCACGAGTGGCGGCTTGGGCACCATGGGGTTTGGCTTGCCGGCGGCCATCGGCGCCCAGTTTGGGCGTCCGGAGGCCACGGTCTGGGACATCGATGGCGACGGAAGTTTTCAGATGACGGCGCAGGAGCTGGCCACCGCCGCGCAACACAACCTGCCCATCAAGGTCGCCATCATGAACAACCAGCACCACGGGATGGTGCGCCAGTGGCAGGACCTGTTCTACCAAGGCCGCCACGCGCAATCAAAACTCAACACGATTGATTTTGTGAAACTCGCGGAGGCGTTTGGCTGTGTCGGGATCCGCGTCGAGCGCAAACCTGACGTGCGTCCAGCGATTAAACGGGCGATGGCGGTGCGCGATCGCCCGACGGTGATCGATTTTCTGGTCGAGGAATCCGAGGACTGCTGGCCGATGATCGCCCCGGGGAAAGCGCATGATCAAATGCTCGGGACGTATGAGACCTTGAAAGGTGAAGGCGGAATCCCGCAGTACCGTCACCGAGAGCCCGATGAAGAGGCCAAGCTGAGTCTTGGCTAACCCGACGTCAACCACCTCGATGGGCGACAAGCATACGATCTCGTGTCTGGTGGAAAACCATTTCGGCGTCTTGGCGCGCGTCTCGGGCCTGATCAGCGCGCGGGCCTTCAACATTGACTCTTTGACGGTCAGCACGACCGAAGACCCGACGATCTCGCGCATGACGATCGTCGTCGACGCGGATGCCCTGAAGCTCGAGCAGGTCAAGCGGCAGCTCGGCCGCCTGATCGATGTGATCGAGGTCCAGGAGCTGCGGGAGGGCGAGTTCATGGATCGGGAACTGCTCTTGGCCCGGGTGAAGGCCAACGGGCAGACCAAGGCGGCGTTGCAGCAAGTCGCTGAGCGGTTTGGGGGCAAGCTGGCGGATGCGACCGAAACCTCGGTCGTCGTTGAAGCGTCCGGGGATACGAAGGCGTTGGATCAGCTCGTCGAGCAGTTACGTCCGCATGGAATTCTGAAGCTGGTGCGGACGGGCCGCGTCGCCCTTGAAAAACAGTGATCGGTGATGGATGATAAGTGATAGATTGAGAATTGAACCAATCTAACAAGCCATTAGTAACAGTTTCCAAAACTGATGATGCCCGATCGGTTTTTCCTCGTCACTCATCACCTATCACTTGTCACTCGGCCGAACGAAGTGAGGCCGTAATGGTTCCGTGGCCGATTGCGCTCTTGGTGCTGTGGTATGCTGGATTAGCTACCGCCTCAGCCGCGACGCTCTGGAAGCTCTGGCACGGGCAGGTCCACGGAGCCATCCTGTGGCTGAGCGTGTGGTGTGGTGTCTCCGCGGTCCTGGTCGTGGGACTTGCGTGGTTGAAGCCGTGGGCCCGGAAGCTCGCCATCTGGTCTTCAGGGCTCATCTTGGTTGGGGCGCTGGCGAATGCGGGGCTTGCGATTGCCCAAGCCGCCCCCCAACCGATGCGCAGCGTCTTGGCGACCGGCATCGCTTCGATCCAGCTGGTGGTGATTCGCTATTTGACCCGGCCTCATGTGAAAGCCTGGTTTAAGTCATCGGGTCGGCTATCGGTTTTCGGTGATCGGTGACGCGACCCGTGTCGTCATGTGGTTACGTAGTTCGTAAATTCGTAAAAGCGAACGACGTTACCGAACTACGAAACGGGTAGCGTAACCGACAGACGAACAACGATGCACAAGACACTCGCTTAACCAGGAGTCAGGATGGCTACGATCTATTACGACAAGGACGCAGATCTCTCCATCTTGAGAGGCAAGACCGTCGCGGTAATCGGCTATGGCATCCAGGGACGGGGTCAGGCGCTCAACCTGCGGGACAGCGGCGTGAAGGTGATGATCGCCCAGCGCCCGGGTGGACCGAACTATCACCTCGCCAAACAGGACGGGTTTAAGCCGGTCTCGGCTGCCGAGGCTGCGGCAAAGGCGGATGTGATCATCCTGTTGGCTCAAGATACGCTTCAATCACAGATCTACCGCGAGTCGATTGCTCCACATCTGAAGGCTGGGAAAGCGTTGGGGTTCTCACATGGGTTTGCGATTTTGTACCAGTTGATCGTGCCGCCGAAGCCTGTCGACGTCGTCATGGTGGCTCCAAAAGGTCCTGGGAGCCTGTTGCGTTCCCAATTCCTCGATGGGAAAGGAGTCCCGGCGTTGCTGGCGGTTCATCACGATGCCACTGGCAAAGCCAAACACCTGGCGCTCGCGTGGGCGAAGGGGATTGGCTCCACACGTGCCGGGGTACTCGAGACCACCTTCAAGGAAGAAACCGAGACAGATAACTTTGGCGAACAAGCAGTCCTCTGTGGCGGGGTGTCCGCGCTGATCAAAGCGGGATTTGAGACGCTGGTGGAAGCCGGGTACCAGCCCGAGCTCGCCTACTTTGAGTGTCTGCACGAGCTGAAACTGATTATCGACCTCATCTGGGCAGGTGGCATTCAGGGGATGCGCACGCGTGTCTCCGACACGGCCAAATGGGGCGACATCAGCCGCGGTCCCCGTGTGATCGATGCGCATGTGAAGGAAACCATGCGGCAGCTCCTGCGGGAGATTCAGTCGGGTGCGTTTGCGAAGGAATGGATTGCCGAGCATGAAGCGGGCCGCCCGAACTTCACGCGGCTCATGCAGCAGGATACCCAGCATCTCATTGAGCAAGTCGGTTCGCACCTGCGCCAGATGATGCCGTGGATTGGAAATGACAGAGGACAGAAGACAGAGGACAGAAGACAGAAGACAGAGAACAGAGGTCAGATCAGAGCGTCGCAGAAGCCCACGCTGACTCGACGAGGTACGCAGGCGAGGAGAAAAACGAAGGTCACGCGGTGAGTATGTTTGAGGGACAGGTCCAAGACCCGCAGGTGTTTATCCATGCGCTGCGAGCCTTCCATGACACCCCAGCGAGTGAACGGGGTCAGCTGGCTAATGCGCTCTCCGAGGCCATTATTACCAAACGGGTGGATCTGGCTGCGGTCCGCCACAGCTTGATCGAGACCGGTGAGCACGAGCTGCTCGACGCGCTCGATCGTCTCCTGGATCTCATCGAGCCCTATATCGAGGAAGGCGGAGTGGAAGAATGAGGGGCAAGGGGCAGGAGACAGGGGGCGAAGGCGGCCTCAGAGAGCCCACGCCCCGTGCCCCACGTCCCTCGCCCCTGATTTAGTCGAGACATTCCATGACACGACGCGTGATTATTTTTGATACGACCTTGCGCGACGGGGAGCAGTGCCCCGGGGCGAGCCTGGAGGTCCATGAGAAGCTGGAGATCGCGAAGCAACTCGCGCGGCTTGGCGTGGATGTGATCGAGGCGGGGTTTGCCATCGCCTCACCGGGTGATGCCAAAGCGATTCGCCAGATCGCGGACACGGTGAAGGGTCCCACGATCTGCTCATTGGCGCGCTCGCTTTCGGCCGACATCGAAGCGGCCGCGCAGGCATTGGCTTCCGCCAAACGCAAGCGCATCCACGTGTTTCTGGCGACCTCACCGATTCACATGAAGTACAAGCTGCGCAAGGCGAAGGATGAAATCCTGCGCCAGGCGGTATGGGCGGTGAAGTACGCCAAGCGCTTCTGTGAAGATATCGAGTTCTCGCCGGAGGACGCCTCGCGGACCGAACCCGAGTTTCTCTTCCAGGTCCTTGAGGCGGTCATCAACGCGGGCGCCACGACGGTCAACATCCCCGACACGGTCGGGTTCGCGATCCCGGATGAGTTTGGACGGCTGATCGCCGCGATCAAGACGAATGTCCGCAACATCGACCGAGCCAAACTCAGCGTCCACTGTCACAATGACCTGGGGCTCTCGGTCCCCAACTCCCTCGCGGCCATCAAACACGGCGCGGACCAGGTCGAGTGTACGATCAACGGGATCGGCGAGCGGGCGGGCAACGCCTCGCTCGAAGAGATCGTCATGGCGCTCAAGATCCGCAAGGACTTCTATGGAGCGCAGACCGCAATCGACACGACCCAGATCGCCAAGCTCTCGCGGTTGGTCAGCTCGCTCACCGGGATTGTCGTGCAGCCTAACAAAGCGATCGTCGGCGAGAATGCCTTCCGGCACGAATCGGGCATTCACCAGGATGGCATCCTGAAGCATCACAAAACGTATGAGATCATGCGGCCCCAGATGGTCGGCCTGCGGGAAAGCAAGCTGGTCCTGGGGAAACTCTCGGGGCGTCATGCGTTTGCCGAACGACTCAAAGCCCTCGGCTTGAGTCTCTCAGCGCAGGAGCTTGAGCGGGCGTTCAGCCGGTTCAAGGTCTTGGCGGATAAAAAGAAGGAGGTCTTCGATGAAGACCTCATCGCGATCGTCGAAGAGGGGCTTCCGGAGGCCCCGGAGACGTACAAGCTGGCCTACGTCCACACGTCGGCGGGCAGTGAAACCGTGCCCACCGCGACCATCCGCCTGTCGGTGGGCGGGAAGGTGATTCAGGACGCGGCGTGTGGCGACGGCCCCGTCGATGCCTGCTACAAGACGATCGATCGCATGACCAAGCTCTCCCCGGAGCTCGTGGACTACAGCCTGCGCTCGGTGACGAGTGGCAAGGATGCGCTCGGGGAAGTGACGGTCAGGCTGCGCCTGCCTGCGCGCCGATCGGCGCGGCAGGCAGGCCAGCAGGACACGGAAGTCATCGGGCGAGGGACCTCCACCGATATCATCGAGGCCTCCGCGAAAGCCTACGTCAACGCGATCAATAAGCTCGTCTCCATTCCGACTCGCCGCACATCGCTGCGCCGCCGTTCAGCCATCACCCCCTGAAATATGGGGCGTGAGACACGGGGCGTGGGGCAGAAAGCCCCGCATAATCCCCTTGCCCCTTGTCTCATGCCCCGTGCCACGTTCCAATGACGCGTGTCTTCGGGGTGGTCGGCTACCCGATCAGTCACAGCCTGTCTCCCCTCATGCATACGGCGGCCTTTGACGCCCTTGGGCTGGATGCCATCTATGCGCCGTTCGAAGTCCCGCCCCGAGTCCTTGGCCCGGTGTTTCAGGGTTTAGCAGCGGCCGGCATTGATGGGTTGAATATCACCGTTCCGCACAAAGAGCGGATCATGCGGTCGTTGAATCCACGGACAGACCTTGATGAGTCGGCCTCGGTCGTTGGGGCTGTGAATACCCTGGTTCGCAAGGGCAGCCGCTTCATCGGGTATAACACCGATGTCGCCGGATTTCGTCAGGTGCTCCGTGAAGCGCTCCACTGGCATAGTCGGGGGAAACGCATTCTGCTCTTAGGGACGGGAGGAGCGGCCCGAGCGGTGGGGTGGGTGCTGACGCAAGCGGTTCCTGAGCGCATCACGGTGGCGAACCGCACACCGGCGCATACGAACAGGTTCATCCGGTGGTTACGACGTGCCGCATCACGGCAGGGGACACACGAGCGCCTCGAGCTGACGACGATTCCCTTCGAGCGCCGGGCGATTGGACGGCGTCTTCAGGAGGTCGACCTGCTGGTGAATGCGACGAGTCTGGGGCTTCGCCTCGGCGATCCGCTTCCGGTTCCCCCGCGCACCATTCGCAAGGGGCTGGTGGTGGTCGACCTGGTCTATCGCGCCCCAACGACGAAGCTGGTGCTGGAGGCCAGACGGCGCGGGGCGCTTGCGGTGGATGGACTTCCGATGTTAGTATACCAAGGAGCCGAGTCATTCAGGCTGTGGTGGCATCGGCCGCCGCCGATTGACGTGATGCGCCGGGCGGTAGAGCAGGCGCTTCGTACACGCAGTCGATAGTCCATAGTCAATCGTCGATGGTCCACCGGCAACCTCGTTGTTGACTATGGACTATGGACCATGGACTATGGACTGATGTGGATGATATGGTTCGTCCTCGGAGCAATGGTGGGGAGTTTCCTTAATGTCTGCATTTATCGGTTGCCTCGCGAGGAGTCGATCATCCACCCGCGGTCGCACTGTCCGCAGTGCCAGCGCCCCATCGCGTGGTATGACAACATCCCGATCCTCAGTTACCTGGCGCTTGGCGCCCGGTGTCGGCATTGCCACACGACGATCCACTGGCGCTACCCCGTCGTGGAAGCCTTGAGTGGCTTGTCGACGGTTGCCGTGCTCCATCATTTTGGGGTGGGGGTTGTTGGGGTGATCTATCTGGCGTTCGTGTGGGCGCTCCTGGTGGCGAGCTTCATTGATCTGGAGCACCAGATCATTCCTGATGAAATCAGTGTCGGGGGACTCATCATCGGACTGTTGCTCAGCCTGCTCGTCCCCCACCTTCATGGGACCGACCACGCCTTGGTCTCCCTGAAGCGTGCTCTCCTTGGCGCGGCGGTGGGGGGAGGGTTGTTGTACACAACCGGGGCGCTTGGAAGCGTCTTGTTTCGCAAAGAGGCCATGGGTGGGGGGGACGTGAAATTGCTGGCGATGGCGGGGTCAATCCTGGGATGGAAACTGGTGACCTTCACGTTTTTCATCGCTCCAGTCCTCGCCCTGATCCCGGGTGTGGGGGTGCTGTTGTGGAAACGGTCACACGTGATTCCGTATGGGCCCTTTCTCTCGTTGGCGCTCGTCCTGTCCCTCTTTAGCGGATCTCTGCTGATCCAGAGAACTGGCATTGAGGAGACGATTCAAATCTTGTGGTCCTTGGTCGGGTGGAGAGCCTGATGTTACGCTTCTTGACAGCGGGTGAATCACACGGCAAATGTCTGGTGGCCATCCTCGATGGTCTGCCGGCAGGAGTGAGGATCCGGCAAGAGGCGATTGACGTCGAGATGAAGCGCCGGCAGTTTGGGTATGGCCGCGGTCCCCGTATGCAGTTTGAGACCGATCGGGTCGAGATCCTCTCTGGGCTTCGCAAGGGCGTGACGTTGGGAAGCCCGGTGTCGCTGCAGATTGCCAACAAAGACTTTTCCATCGACCGTTTGCTAGTGGTCACGCAGCCCAGACCCGGGCATGCCGATCTGACCGGCGCGATGAAATACGACCATCGGGACATCCGCAATGTCCTGGAGCGGGCCAGCGCCCGGGAGACCGCAGCACGGGTGGCTGTTGGAGCCATCTGCAAGCAACTCCTGGGTGAGCTGGGGATTGAGCTCGCGAGCCACATCGTGGCCATCGGCGCAACGCGTGCCACGCGCATCCCGAAGCTGTCGATTGCGCAGCTTCGAAAAAAAGCGGACGCCTCGCCTGTCCGATGTCTTGATCCACAGGCGACAAAGAACATGATGCGCGAAATCGACGCCTGCATGAAGCGGGGCGATACCCTCGGTGGAATTTTTGAAGTGATCGCGGAGGGGGTTCCGCCTGGACTGGGGAGTTATGTCCAATATGACCGGCGGTTGGATGCCATCTTGGCACGCGCGATCCTCGCGATCCACGCGGTGAAAGCTGCTGAAGTGGGTGATGGGGTGCTCGCCGCTTCGCTGCCAGGTTCGAAAGTGCAGGATGAAATTTTCTACAGCAAGCGAACAGGGTTCACACGCTCGTCAAATCGTGCAGGGGGGTTTGAAGGTGGCATGACGACGGGCCAGCCGGTCATCGTCCGGGGATTTTTGAAACCGCTCTCAACGCTGCGCAAACCCCTTCGCTCGGTTGAGATCAATACGAAACGCCCCGTCGTCGCCACAGTAGAGCGCTCGGATGTCTGTACTGTGCCCGCTGCCGGCGTGATCGGGGAAGCGATGATTGCGTTTGAGCTGGCGAAGGCGATTCTCGAGAAGTTCGGGGGCGATTCCTTGCGCGAACTCAAGCGGAATCTTCAGGGCTATGTTCGTCAAATCCAGCAGTTTTAGGTGAGGAGATGATGCGATGAAGACTCGAGAAGAGGTCTTGAAACGTCTACGAGACAACCAACAGGCTCTCCGACAACTTGGCGTTCGGCGACTCGGCCTCTTTGGCTCCATCGCCCGCGATGAAGGAGGTGCGGGCAGCGACCTGGACTTCCTCGTCGAGCTTGAACACAACAGCTTCGATGCCTACATGAACCTGAAATTTTTTCTGGAAGACCTGTTTCGATGTTCCGTCGATCTCGTGTTGGCGGATACGATTAAGCCGAGGTTGCGGGAGGGCATTTTAAAGGAAACGGTTTATGCCACGGGACCCTCAGGTCTATCTCGAAGACATCCTTGAGGCGATTCGAAAGATTCGGGAATTCACAGGCGGTATGTCCGTCGCCGCCCTGTCGAACGATGCGAAAACGTTGGATGCCGTGGTCCGGAATCTCGAAGTCATTGGCGAAGCCGTGAAGCGTCTGCCGGAGGATGCCCGCAGCCGGAAGCCTCATATCGAGTGGAGAAAGATCGCCGGATTACGGGACATCTTAATCCATGAATATTTCGGCATCAACGTTGAGGTCGTGTGGGATGTTGTTCAGCACAAGCTCTCTGGCCTTGAAGAAGCCGCCAAAGAACTGCTGGGTGGCGCCTCGCGATGAATACCATGCCCGCGGCCGGGGTGATCGGCGAAGCGATGGTCGCCTTCGAACTGGCCAATGCAATCCTCCAGAAGTTTGGCGGTGATTCCTTGCGCGAACTCAAGCGCAACTATCACGGCTACCTGCGCCAACTCGAGCAGTTTTAGACGAGAGACATGAGACAAGAGACAAGAGACTGGAAATGGTGGGGAGCGTGGGTTGTGGTCATGCTCACAGCTCTTTGGTCAGAGGAGGCGTTTGCTGAAAAAATCCACTTCAAGGATGGCAAGGTCATTGAGGGAAAAATTGTGAAGATGACGGACTCCGCCGTCGAAGTTGAAGTTTCCAGTGGGACAACGATCCCTTACGCGAAAGAATCCATCGCCCATATCGAGGCAAGCTCTCCTCCAGAGACAGGGACAAAGATATCTGAAACGCCTCCTGTGGCAACGCAAGATACCAAGGTTTCAGAACCCGGCCCGATTCCAGATCCTCAAGAGATCGTCACAAAATATGAGAGGGTAAATAAAGCCATACGGACTATTAAGGCAGTAGCCCAAACCACCTTATCAATCGAAGGCCTTACTGATCTTGAAGCAAGAGGCGAAGGGGCTGGTAGTGCTGATGCTAAGAGATACCATGCATCCTATCAGGTTCTTCGGCATGAGAGTGAATTTGCTAAGGAGCTGTTTCAAAAAGAGAGACAAAAGGTCCTACAAAACCTAAACCTCAAGCCGGATCAAAAGCAACACCTCCTCCAATTACTGGATATAAATGTAGTGGAACAGGAGATGCGAAGGAAAAGAGACATTTATTTCACAGAGACTGCTGTGCTCCATAATTTTTTGGGAAGCTGGGAGAAAATTTCCGGTGAGGAAACCGCGAAAGGGGTGGCAGAGTTTTGGAATATGTTGGGCGAAGGAAAGATCACTTTAGTTGACCTATTCATTAGTGAACGTCCAGAAGATTTGGTAACCTTGGCGAGTGGTAGGTTGCCAGAGGGAAAACAAACCGCTATAACTGAATTTGCTAATGCGGAGATTGCACAAGTCTTATTGGAGGGTAAGGAATGCTACCTTGTGAGGCAGAAATTCGGTGGTCTTCAAAGAGTTGCGAAAATACTACAAGGGTTGCTCGATACGCCAGAGAGTCTACCGACATTCCAAGATAACCTGGTTGTTACTGATTTTATATCTGAGCAGTGGATCGATTCAAACAGCTATTTTCTTGTGAGAGACCATGTAAAGGGAGAAGGAATTCTGAAGAGACTAACGATTCAGAGTTGGCCCTTTGCGGAGCTAGTTGGTACGCCTCCTAAAAATGAAAACGTGAAATTTTTATTCGAAAACACAGTGGACTTTAGCGACCATAACCTTCCAATCGAAATCACCATACCACCGGAAGCCCTCGCGGCAGCGACACCGGAGCAACCAACCTCGACACATGCGCCTTAATCTCTGGTCTCATGTCTCTTGTCTCTGGTCTGACCTGTCATCTGTATTCTGTCTTCTGTCCTCTGTCTTCTGACCTCTGAGCTATGAACATTACCCTGACCGGCTTCATGGGCACGGGGAAGACCGCCGTCGGCAAGCGGCTGGCGAAGCGCTTGGGCTGGCGGTTCGTCGATGTGGATAGCGTGATTGTCGCCAGTGCCAAGGAGTCCGTCGCCAAGATTTTTGCCGAACACGGCGAGGCGGTTTTTCGGCGGCTGGAGAAACGGGCGATTCGTCGGATCGCCAAGGGCCATCAACAGGTCATCGCGACAGGTGGGGGAGCGTTTGTCAATCCAGAGAACCAACGCCTCTTGCGGGCCGTGGGGCCGGTGATTTGTCTGACGGCAAGCCCGCGGGTCATTGTGCAGCGCGCGCGTCCAACCCTCTTGAGCCGTCCATTACTTGCGAAGGCCGCCTCCCCGCTTCAGCGGATTCAGCAATTATTGGCGCAGCGCGCCTCGGCCTATGCGAAGGCTGACCTGACGCTTGACACGAGTCGCGCCACGGTTGAGGAAGTCGTCGAGCGGATCTGGAGCCAGATCGGTCCGTGGATGTCGACAAGCTGGCACTACTTCCTCGCCCACAGCCACGAACTCACCACCCGCTACGGGGGCAAGTACGTGGCGGTCCTGAATGATCGCGTCGTCGCGGTCGGAACCACGCATTTGAAGGCGTATCAGGCAATTCGCCAACACGTTCCCCCCGACCGAGAGGTTGGGATCTATTACATCCCTTTGCCTGAGGAATCCGCGATCGCCCTGTAATGGTCCCCCCATCTATCTCGAGTCCGCTGTCAGCGGACTCGTTCGACGGAACAACACAGGTTGATCAAGGCGGCTTCGCACGGCGGTTTCTCTCTCCTCATAGCCGCCTTGATAGATAGGTGGGGGGATGGGTGCGCGTTCGGCCTCGCCTCGCAGGACCCCGCTTCGGCGGATGGAATTCCCCTATCTGAAAGATTCAACCGGGCACTTTGCACCCATTGTCTACCTCCAGGTCTGGACCGGGGATCGCTGGCTCTATCTCCAAGCGTATGTCGACTCAGGGGCGTCGTGGACTATCTTCCATTCTGACGTCGCACAACTCTTAGGCCTCAAGCTCTTGCACGCCAAGCGGCGCTACATGGCGCTGGGCAACGGAAGCGTCATCCCCATCTACCTCCACCGCGTCCGGGTGCGGTTTGCGGGCGTTGAATGTTCCGTGCCCGCAGGGTTCTCGGATGCCCTCCGCGTGGGGTTCAATCTACTGGGGCGGGCCGGGGTGTTCGACCGATTTGTCATGTGTTTTAACGATAAGGCCCGGCTTCTCACGGCCAGTCCGATCCGACGCGGCGGGCGATAGCGCCCTCGAGGATCTTGCGACCACGCCGGTCCTTGTCTTGCCATTTGCCCGGGGTGCCTTGTCTGCTGTTTTCGTCGTGTGGTATGCTTAGAGCTAGCTTCAACACCTCAGGGATTGTGGATTTTGCCCGCCTGCCCCATGTTCCGCGTGGCGGGCAGGGATTTTCCCCGCCTGCCCCTCGCTTCTCATGGCGGGCAGGGATTGCGGAGTGGTTCGTCGGTCAATCCGCAATTCCCCGGCCCGCCGTTGAGTCTCAGAGCCGGGACGGGCGCAATCGACGATCCACAATTCGAGGCGGCTTGGAAGAAAGCTTGAGTCTAATCCATGGATGATCGCGAGCGATTGATCCTGTTGAATCTGGTCCCGGATATCGGGACGCTGCGGGTCAAGCGGCTCCTCGAGGCATTCGGGACGTTGCGTGAACTGTTTGCCGCATCGGAGGAACAGTTCAAGCAGGTGGAGGGGATCGGACCGGTCTTGGCGAGGCGCCTGGTGACCGGCTTGCGCGAGACGAAGGGTCTTCAGGAAGAGCTTCGCTTGGTCAACCAAGCCCGATGTACCATCGTGACGCAACTGGATGCTGAGTTTCCTGAGTTGCTCAGGCAGATTCACGATCCCCCACTTGTGCTCTATGTGAAAGGCCACCTGACCGAGGCGGATCGCACGGCGATCGCCATGGTCGGCTCCCGGCGCGCCTCCCTCTATGGGCAGCAGGTGGCTGAGCGGCTGGCGTATGACCTGGCACTTCGAGGCGCGACGGTTGTCTCCGGCCTTGCGAGGGGCATCGATGGAGCTGCACACCGAGGCGCGCTCAAAGCGAATGGCCGGACGTTGGCGGTCTTAGGAAACGGGCTCTCGACAATCTACCCCCCAGAACATGAGAAACTGGCTGAGCAGATCGCGGCCCACGGGGCTGTGCTGTCCGAGTATCCGATGCAGATGGCGCCGCTCGCCCAGAATTTCCCACGGCGAAACCGGTTGGTGAGCGGCCTGTCACTTGGCGTCGTCATCGTCGAAGCGTCCAACCGCAGCGGAGCGCTCATCACCGCAGACTGCGCGCTGGAGCAGGGTCGTGAAGTCTTTGCAGTGCCCGGCAAGGTTGACTCAGTGACCTCGCAAGGCACGCACCAGTTGCTAAAACAAGGTGCCAAGCTGGTGACCTGCGTTGAGGACATCCTCGAAGAACTTCACCTCGAAGCACGCGTGGTTTGCGCGGGTCGTCCAGCTCAACCGCTCTCGGCTGAGGCAGATCGAGCCCTCAGCGCGTTGGCTCCAGACGAGCGCATGTTGCTCAATCAGCTTCACTCGGATGAGCCGTGCAACCTTGATGCGATCGTGGCAAAGACCGGCTTGGCAGTCTCGACGTGCGCGTCGGCGTTGTTACAGCTCGAGCTGAAACGGCTCGTCAAGCAATTGCCGGGTAAACAATTTCTCAAGGCGTGTTGATGGATCCCGTTAGACTTCTTCCCAACGACTCGATGGAACGAAGCGCGGCGTTATGCATACGACGATGCGTTGAGTCGACACGCACACTGTGAAGGAAGTCTCACGGGATGGAGTTAGTGGTGAATGGACAGCGGCGAGACGTGGCCGAGGGGCTCACGGCGGCCCAGCTCTTGGAGCAGCTCGCCATTCGGCCGGAACGGGTGGTGGTTGAGGTGAATCTCACGATCCTCAAACGGGACCAACTGCCCTCAACGGTGCTCAAGGCGGGAGATCAGGTGGAGATCGTTCAGTTCGTGGGGGGCGGAGCGTTCAAGAGACAAGAGACAAGAGACAAGAGACAAGGAAGTCACAGATCTCAAGTCTCATGTCTCAAGTCTCTGGTCTGATCACTCATGGCCAAGAACCTCGTCATTGTTGAATCGCCGGCGAAGGCGAAAACAATCCATAAAATCCTGGGCAAGGATTTCGAGGTGACGTCATCCATGGGGCACCTGGTGGATTTGCCGGCGAGCAAGCTGGGGGTGGATGTTGAGCATGATTTTTCCCCCCAGTACATCGTCATTCAGCAGCGCCGAAAACTCGCCAAGCAGCTTCAACAAGACGCCAGGGGGAAAGACGCCATCTATCTGGCGCCTGATCCGGACCGCGAAGGCGAGGCGATCAGTTGGCACCTGGCGCGGCTCCTGCGCGAGGACGAAGCGAAACAGCGCAAACACGCCAAGACCGCAACCACGTCATCCAAGACGACCTCGAAGACGGGCCGGTCCGCCTCTGCCCAGCGCGACGGCCGCAAGATTTACCGGATTACCTTCCATGAGATTACCCCGCAAGCGGTGAAAGCGGCCCTGCAGCATCCCGGGGAGATTGACGTGAACAAAGTCAACGCCCAACAGGCGCGTCGGATTCTTGATCGGCTGGTGGGGTATTCGCTTTCCCCGCTCCTCTGGAAAAAGGTGGGCCGAGGGCTCTCGGCCGGACGGGTGCAATCGGTGGCGCTTCGACTGGTCGTGGAGCGCGAGCAAGCGATTGACGCCTTTGTCCCTGAGGAATACTGGACCATCGACGCCAAGTTGCAAAAGGTGGGGGCCGAAGGATCCTTCATTGCGCAACTTGAGAAGATCGGCGAGAAGAAAGTCCACATCAAGACGAACGATGAGGCGCAGCGCCTCGTGGCGGAGCTGAAGAAGCAGTCCTTTGCGGTTGCCAACGTCGAAGAGAAAGAGCAAAAGCGCTATCCCAAGCCCCCATTTACCACGAGTACGCTGCAGCAAGAAGCGTTCTACCGGCTTGGCTTTTCCTCTGCGTGGACGATGCGCATCGCCCAGCAACTGTACGAAGGGCTTGAAATCGGGGAAGAGAGTCCGGTTGGGTTGATCACGTATATGCGGACCGACTCTGTCCGCGTGGCGGATGAGGCCCTGCGAGCGGTCCGCGGGTTCATCCCGAAAGCCTTCGGAGCCCCGTATCTCCCCGATGCCCCACGGACCTACCGGGCCAAGAAAACCGCCCAGGAAGCCCATGAGGCCATCCGACCCACCAGCGTCACGCGGCGCCCCGACGCCTTGAAAGCCTCACTCACTGAGGAGCAGTTCGAACTGTACCAGTTGATCTGGCAGCGATTTGTCGCCAGTCAGATGGCGGATGCCGTGGATCGCGTGGTGAGCGTGCAGATCGATGCAGGCCCGCCTGCCCAGATGGACGAGGGGCGGGCAGGCAAATTCCATCTCAAAGCCAACGGCCGCACGAACCTCTTTCCCGGCTGGACGGCGGTCTATCAAACCGTTGAAGATAAGGAACAGGAAACAGACGGCCTGCCTGAAGGGCTGCTCCCCCCGCTTGCGGCAGGCGAGGCGTTGACGTTGCTCGGGTGTACGCCGAGCCAGCATTTCACCAAGCCCCCGCGTCGCTATACCGATGCGTCCTTGGTGAAAGCGCTGGAAGAGGCGGGGATTGGCCGACCGAGCACGTACGCCCCGACCATTCAGACGATCGTTTCGCGCGACTACGTGCGACGCACCGGGGGCAGTCTCGTTCCCACCCATCTGGGTCGAGTGGTCACCGAGATGCTGATCGAGCATTTTCCAGAAGTGATGGATGTCACATTCACCGCCGAGATGGAAGAGGAGCTCGACCGCATCGAAGAAGGCGATTTGGAGTGGGTCAGCGTGGTGCGGCATTTCTACACGCCCTTTTCGGCTCGCGTGACGACGGCGCAAGCGAACATGCGCGAGGTGAAACGCGAAGTGATCCCAACGGACTACGTCTGCGATCGATGCGGAAAACCGATGGTCATCAAGTGGGGACGCTTCGGCCAGTTTTTGAGTTGTTCAGACTATCCCACCTGCAAGAACGCCCGGCCGATTCCCACGGGGGTGGCCTGCCCTCAGCCGGGGTGCGGGGGAGAGTTGATTGAACGGCGCTCGAGGGGGCGCGTGTTCTATGGGTGCTCCAAATATCCGGCCTGCACCTATACCACGCGCCGGCTGCCCAAACAGGACGAGTAAGTGCGAGTCGATAGTCTCCGCCAGAGGCGGATCCGCCTTTGGCGGACATAGTCGATAGACAGGAGTCAATCACGCGCCCTCAACAAGCGATTCAACGGTTCCTCCATTACCTGTCTGTTGAGCGCAATACGTCGGACTATACCCGTCGCAATTACCACGATGATCTGGCCAAATTTTTCCAGCTGCTCGGTGACAAACCCTTGCGCGACATCACGCCCTTTGATATCCGCAGCTTCCTCGCCCATCAGAGTATCTCCCGCTACGCCAAACGGACCATCGCAAGACGGCTCTCCTGCCTGCGCAGCTTTTTCCGCTTCCTCTGTCGCGAAGGCGTCCTGAAACAGAACCCTGCGGCGGTCGTTCCGGCGCCACGCCTGGAGCGTCGCCTCCCGACGTTTCTCGATGAAGACCAGGTTCGCCGTTTGCTTGAGGCCCCGCCGACCGATCGGTGGCAGGGACTTCGGGATCGCGCGATCCTCGAGACGCTCTATTCGACCGGGATGCGGGTCAGCGAGCTCGTCGGATTGAATCTCAACGACGTGGATGATATTTCCGGGACTGTGATCGTTCGTGGCAAGGGCAAGCGGGAACGGCTGTGTCCGATTGGCAAAACTGCCCTCACCACGGTCCAGCGCTACCTGACGAAGCGTCCAAAACGGGTCAAGGTTCCCCAGGCGCTGTTTGTTAGCCAGAAACTGACGCGGTTGACCGTCCGCCAGGTGGATCGCTTGCTCCAGCGATACGCCAAAACCGTTCAGCTTCCGGTGGCCATTAGTCCGCACAGCTTGCGCCACAGTTTCGCGACCCATCTGCTTGATCGAGGGGCGGATCTACGCAGCGTCCAAGAGCTTTTGGGCCATCAGCATCTCTCGACCACGCAAATCTATACGCATATCACCCCGCAACGCCTCAAGCGGGTGTATGAACAAGCTCATCCTCGTGCCTGAAAGCAGCGGAGGTCGAACGTATAAGGTCGAAGGTCGAAAGTGACAATTGGAAAACCAGAAAACAGAAAGCCGTTTTTGAACTCTTTTTACTTTCGACCTTAGACTTTCGACTTTAGACTCACGATGTGGTTGCTCTACGACATCCTTCTGGTCATTGGTCTACTGGGTTATCTCCCAAAGGCGCTCTGGCGCAAGCGGCTGCCGCATCCGGGATGGACGATGCGGTTGGGACGCTACCCGGCGACCGTTCATCAGCGTCTTGGCGGGCGGCGAGCGATGTGGGTTCATGCCGTCAGTGTTGGGGAAGTGCTGGCGGTGCAGCCGCTCATTCAAGCCCTGGTCGCCCGATACCCCGATAACCCTCTTGTCCTGTCGACGATCACCCCGGCCGGGTTTGAGGTGGCCTCGAGCCTGCTGGGCGATCGGGGCGTGACGATCTATAGCCCGCTGGACTTTGGCCTGACGGTTCGCCGGGCGCTCAAGGTCATCCGGCCGCGGATGCTGTTATTAGTGGAATCCGAGCTCTGGCCTAATCTCATCCGGCTGCTTGCGCAACAGCGCATCCCCGTCGCAGTCGTGAATGGCCGGGTGTCCGAGCGGGCCTGTCGTCGGTATCGGTGGGTACGTCCCTGGGTGAAAGCTCTCCTCGAATCGGTTGAGGCCCTCCTCATGCAAACCGAGGCCGACGCCGAGCGGGTGATCAGGATGGGGGCGCCCCCGGCTCGAGTCTGGGTGCTCGGCAGCCTCAAGTGGGATGCCAGCTTGTTGACGCGCCCCACGCAACAAGACCTCGGTGCGGTAACCACTCGACTCGGATTGCGTGCGGGAGATCCCCTCATCGTGGCGGGCAGCACCCATCGCGGCGAAGAAGATCTCGTCTTACAGGCGTTTCGCACCTTACGCGCCTCGCACCCGTCGCTTCGTCTCCTCCTCGCTCCACGACACCTCGAACGTGTGGCGGAAGTGGAGACGCTCATCCGGCAATACAGATTCACGTCCATCCGGACCTCCCGCCCTTCAGACCTCGGGGGGTGGGAGGTCGGACTCGTGGATACCGTGGGGCAGTTGTTTCTGTACTACGGCCTGGCCACGGTGACGTTTATCGGAGGAAGTTTGATCCCGCATGGAGGACAGAACCCCTTAGAACCTGCAAGTCTTGGTAAGCCGATTGTCTTTGGGCCATTCATGGACAATTTTGCCGACATCACCAAGCAGCTGCTCTCCCACCAAGCGGCCAGACAACTTGCAAGCAGCACGGAACTGGTGACCGTCCTCAGCCGACTGCTGGCGGACGGGGTCGAAGCCCGCGCGATGGGCCAGCACGCTCAAGCGCTGATTGAGCGTTCAGGAGGCTGTACCCAGCGCACACTCGATGCCCTGAAGCCGCTTTTGACACCAGCGTCGTGACTTCCTCTCGATCTCACTGATTCCCGCTGATCGAAACGCTGATATTCGCCGATCACATCGGCGTGGATCAGCGTAGCCATCAGCGTTCATCAGCGGTTCCTGGGCGAATCATGACAGCACCATCCAGCGCTCCCTTTTGACACCCTCCCCCTCGACGCCGTAGAATAGGGTGTATGTGGCGCTCCTTCCATGACGCCTGGTGGCGTCTTGCCACGACACCTCAGACTTCCTCCTCTGGTGCACGCGTCCTCGGTGGTGTGTGTCAGGGTCTGGTGTTCTTCTACCAGGGTGGGGTGAGCGTGCGCAATCTGGCCTATGACCGCGGCTGGATGCCTCAGGAGCGACTGTCCTGCCGCGTGATCAGCGTGGGGAACCTGACGCTGGGCGGCACCGGCAAGACCGCCTGCGTGGAACGCCTTGCGTCGAAAGTCCAGCAGCTTGGCCAGCGGGTGGCGATCCTCTCGCGGGGGTATGGAGGACGCCAGCAGAAGCCCTACTGGCTCGTGGCGCAGGCCGGCCAGGTGCTGCGCAATGGGCACACGGGGACTGATGGGCTTCCTGACGAACCGCAGTTGCTGGCCTTGCATCTGCCTGGAACGCCCATCCTGGTTGGGGCACGACGGGAACAGACCGGCAGCCTCGCCGTGGCACAGTTTCAAACCGGTGTGGTCATCCTCGATGACGGGTTTCAGTATCGTCGATTGCATCGGGATTGTGAGGTTGTGTTGATCAACGCCCGGATGCCGCTTGGCGGATGGCCACTGTTTCCTCGCGGTCCGATGCGGGAACCCTTGGCCTCCCTGCGGCGGGCCGATGTCATCATCGTGACCAAAGTGGACCAGTCGCTTGAGCTCGCTGCCGCCATGCAAGAACGGCTACGAAGCGTGAGCCCGACCGCCATCATCGCGACCGCTGTCCACGAGCCCCTTGCGCTGAAGGATGGCGTGACCTCGGAGACGCTCTCGCTCGATCTCTTGAGCCGAGGCCGAGTGAGCCTGCTCTCGAGCATCGGCGATCCTGACGGGTTTGAGCAGACCGTCAGGCGGATGGGGGCAACGGTAGTCTCGCATGCGGCGTATCCGGACCACTATGCGTATCAGAGACAGGACTGGCATGCCATGCTCCACGCGGCATCGAGGGATCGTGCTGAGGCCCTGGTGACGACGGAAAAAGACTGGATTCGGCTTCAGCCATATCTCGAGGGGATGAAGGGCACGAGCGTGTCTGTGCCTGTGTGGGTGTTGCGAATTCAGATGCGCTTCTTGAGCGGGGAAGAACACATTGATGCTCGACTGGCTGCTGTGTGCGCTCGTTAGAGCGATTGGCTGGATTGCTTGTCACCTCCCGCCGGGCTTCTGCGTTCGGCTCGGCTTTGGGCTCGGGTGGCTGGCCTCGTGGATTTCGCCCAAACGCGCCCGGATCGGGTACCTGAACCTGAAGGCGGCCTTCGGGGACCGTATCACGCCACGTCAGGCTCGGCAGATGGTCCGTCGGGTCTTTGGCCAACTGGGGGCGGGGTTGGTGGAGATGCTCAGGCTCCCGGCGATCGACCAGGCGTATCTGGACCGGTACCTCGAGATGGTCGGTGAGTCCCATATTCATGCCGCGATCGAGATGGGACGTCCCATTGTCTTCTTGACAGGTCACTTCGGCAACTGGGAGCTATGTTCGATTGCCGCGGCCTTGAAAGGCTATCCCATTGTGGCGCTCGCCAGGGCCCAAGAGAAACTCCCGAACTTCTATCGACTCCTGGTCTCGTATCGTGAATCGAAGGGGTGCCGGATCGTCCACAAAGGCGGGGCGATGAAGCAGCTGGTCCAGGCGCTGGCCCGTCGTGAGCTCGTCGGCATCGTGGGCGATCAGGCATCCCGACAGGGGATCGCGGTGGATTTCTTTGGACGCCCTGCGCTGTTTACCACAGGCCCGTTTGACTTGGCCCGACGAAGCGGGGCGCTGATTGTGCCTGCTTTCATCCATCGCCTCCGAGGGCCCTTTCATCGGATCGTCATTGAACCGCCGATTGAACTGCCGCGGCGTGGGAAGCGTGATGCCATCATTCGGAACGGTGTTGAGCAGTTTGCGAGGATCATGGCGCGGCACATCGAGCAGGCTCCTACCCAATGGCTGTGGTTGCACAAACGCTGGAAGCGCACCCCGACCCGTCAGGTCCTGGTGCTCAGCGATGGGAAGTTGGGTCACCTGAAGCAGTCGCTCACCGTGGTGCAGGCGTTGCGAGAGCACTCCACGGATCTCCGCGAGGAGGTTGTTGAGGTGCGCTACCGCAACCCGCTCGCTCGGGCGATGGCCGTGCTCTGGGCCTGGTTGATCCCAAGGGGTGTGGGCGCCCTGAGGGGCTTGCGACTGGTCTTGGAGCCATCGTGCTACGCGAAGCTGGCGTGCCGGTACGTCGATGTGATCATCTCCTGCGGGGCGTCCACAGCGCCGGTCAACGTCCTGTTGGCTGCGGACAACCGGGCCAAGTCGGTGGTCATCATGAATCCGACGCCCATCCCGCTTCGCAAGTTTTCGCTGGCGATCGTACCGGTGCATGACGGCCTCCCGCGTCGGAGCAACGTCCTCCACACGTATGGGGCCTTGACCGCGATGAGCGATGGCCAGATGCGTGATGCCCGCGAGCGCTTGCAAACGCATCCGCGGTTTCGTAGGCCCATGACGTCCGGCAAGCCCGCCATTGCCCTGTTCATCGGGGGTGATACCCCAGACTATCACGTCACCACCAGTTTTGCGGAGGCCGTCGTGCGGCACGTGTTAGCGGTCTGCGAAGAGGTGGATGGCACCTGCCTCGTGACCACCTCCCGCCGGACCCCGCCCGATGTGGAACGCGTGCTCGCTGAGCGGCTCGCGAAACATCCGCGCTGTGCACTGCTCCTGTTGGCCAGTCGCGATCAACTGAACGGGACCCTTGAGGGGATGCTGGGGTGGGCGCAGGTGGTGGTCGTGACGGGTGAGAGCATCTCGATGGTTTCTGAGGCCTGTGCGAGCGGCCGGCAT
Organism: uncultured Planctomycetales bacterium; assembly: GCA_964373175.1. Taxonomy (GTDB): domain Bacteria; phylum Omnitrophota; class Gorgyraeia; order Aquiviventales; family Aquiviventaceae; genus CAYJTP01. The sequence goes on along the minus strand of CAYJTP010000004.1, from coordinate 10,218 downwards.
GTGGTCGTGGTCGAACCGCCCCTGTGGAAGGCGAACTACGCCCGGCTGACGAAGCCGCAACGCTATCTTCGCCTCCTGACCGAGCAAGGGTACCTGCGCGTCCATCCCATGCCGGAAGTCAGCCACGCTATTCGACGGCTGCTCACCACACACCCGCCCGTTCGCCGTCTGGATTCCTACGTCGCCGTCCGAGACGCCGTGAAGCGTCTGCTCTAAGGAACGCCGATTCCCATGCATATCCTCCAGCTCGTGCCTCGTCTTGATGTAGGGGGGGTTGAGCGCGGGGTCCTGGATCTCGCCCGGGGGTTGATCCAACGGGGGCATCGGGTGAGCGTGGTCTCATCGGGAGGCGCGCTCGTTGAGCCGCTCGTGCAACTCGGCGCAACCCACTATGCACTTTCGATCCATCACAAATCGCCTCAGGCGCTGTGGCGATGCGTGCCTGAGGTCTGTCGGATCATCCGCGAGGAGCAGGTCGATGTGATTCACGCGCGCTCCCGCGTGCCGGCGTGGGTTGGCTATCTCGCCTCGCGGCGCATCCAGAAACCTTTTGTGACCACGTGCCACGGCTTTTATACACCGCATCTTGGCTCTCGTGTGATGACCTGGGGGCGCACCGTCATCGCCCCCTCCAAGCTGCTTGGGCGGTATCTGATTGATACGTTCCAGGTGCCTCCAGAGCGACTGCGGGTGATTCCTCGAGGCGTGGATCTCGTCGAGTTTCCTTTTCGCGATCCCGCGCCGCATGGGGAACGCCCGTGGCGGATCGGGATCATCGGGCGGTTCAGCGCGTTGAAAGGTCATGACGTGGCGATCCGCGCCCTTGCGCAACTGCTGCGACACCATCCGTCGGCGACGCTGTGTGTGATTGGCGATGCGCCGGCAGGAAACCCTCAGGCGCGAGCCCGCTTAGAGCAACTGGCCGACACGTTGGGCGTAGCGCAGGCGATCGAGTGGCTGGGGACCCGCTACGATATCCCCGAGCGTCTGGCCTCGCTGGATGTGGTGGTGGTTCCGTCCACGTATCCGGAATCGTTTGGCCGAAGCGTCATCGAAGCCTACGCGGTGGGCGTGCCGGTCGTGGCCTCACGCCTCGGCGCTTTGGCGGAGATTGTTGAGGAGGGTGTCACGGGTCTCTTGGTTGAGCCACGTGATCCCACGGCGCTTGCTCAGGCGATCAGCCGCCTGATCCAAGAAGAGCCGCTTCGTCTGGCCATCATTCAGCACGCCAGACGACGCGTTGAGGAGCAGTTTAGCCTTGAGCAGATGGTTCATGAGACGGAGGCGGTCTATCGCGACTGCCTGTCGAAACCCCGGATCGTTGTGTGGAAGCTCAGCGCCCTTGGGGATGTGGTCCTGGTGACGCCGAGCCTTCGGGCGATCCGTCGCCAGTTTTCTGAGTCGCCGATCACGTTAGTGGTGGGACGTCCCGTCTATGAGGTCGTGGCGAGGTGTCCCTATGTTGATGATGTGGTGGTGTACGATGCGCAGCGCAAGGATCGCACACTGCGGGGGAAGCGGACCTTCCTGCGCCGGCTCACACGCGGCGGGTTTGATCTGTCGATTGATCTGCAGAACAGCCGCTTGACCCATGTGTTGGCGTGGCTGGCAGGGATTCCGGTGCGAATTGGGTATGCCCGACGGTGGGGCAGATTGCTGAATCGGCGGGTGGCTCTGCCGCGCACCCGGATGGATCCGGTGGCCCATCAGCATTACCTCCTTGAAGCCGCCCAGATTACTCCTGATGGACACGCCCTTGAGCTCTGGCCCTCTGACCTTGATGAGCAAGCCGTCGAGCCGTTGCTTCCACCCGACCAAAGCGATATCAGAAAGCCCCTCGTTGGCGTGCATCTTGGGAGCAGTGGGCGTTGGAAGACGAAGCGATGGGACCTGGAGCGGTGGGCGGCCCTGTGCGATCGCTTGGCAGACCAAGGGTTCCAAGTGGTGGTGACCGGAAGCCCATCCGACCATCGGCTTGGCGAGCAACTGATGCGGTTCGTGCGCTCCAAACCCGTGCTAGCGATTGGCAAGACCCGGATCATGGAACTGGCCTGTCTCATCCGACGATGCGCGGCCTTTGTCACCACTGACTCAGCGCCCCTCCATATCGCTGTTGCCATGGGGGTCCCCACGGTGTGTCTGTTTGGACCCACCGATCCTGCCCGCCACGTTCCGCCATCTTCCCTGGTCCGAGTCATTAACAAGAAAGTCTTCTGTAGTCCGTGTTATTCCCCGAGGTGTCGGACGATCACGCATGCCTGCATGAAACGGATCACCGTGGATGAAGTCGCCCAAGCCATTCTAGAGGCGTGTGCGGCGCGGCAGATCCTCAACAGCGGAAAGTTGAAAGTGGAAAGTGGAAAGGGCCACGGGCGATGAGTGTGAGGCGCGTCCCTTCCACTCTACACTCCCTGCCCGCCCAGCAGAATACGGGGCAGGCGGGCGCACTCCCCCGGCCCGCCGTCAAATCCCAGAGCCGGGGCGGGCGCATTCCGAGCTCTTCTTGATGCGTATCCTTCAACTCACCTCGCATCTTGAGGCCGGCGGTATTTCCACGTACGTCGTCAATCTGTCTGCGGCGTTGGTGAAGCGTAGGCATCAGGTGATGGTTGCCTCAGACCGTGGGCTGCTGGAACACCGCCTGTCGCACAACGCCATCCCGCACCGGCGCCTGCCGCTTCATACCAGCGTCGAACTGAGTTCCTCAGTGGCGTGGTCGGGGTGGCAACTGAGTCGAACCCTGTCCCGCGAGCCGGTCGATCTCATTCATGCGCACACCCGTGTGTCCCAGGTCATCGCGCACTGGTTGTGGAAGCGGCACAAGATTCCGTATCTCACCACCTGGCATGGGTTCTATCGCCGGCGACTCGGACGGAGATGGTGGCCCTGCACCGGGCTGGTGACGATTGCCATCAGCCAGCAGGTCCGGCAGCATCTCATCGACATGGGCTGGCAAGCTGAGGATCGCATCCGTCTGATCTACCACGGCGTCGACGTGAATTATTTCACGGAGGTTCCCGATGTCGCCGCCCTTCAGGCATGCCGGATGCGATGGCCCTCAGAACAGCGATTCGTGATTGGCAATGTGGGGCGGTTGGCCTCTGGAGGGGTGAAGGGATTTGATGTGCTCTTAGCAGCCGCCAAACTCACCCAGCAACAACTTCCTAACATTGAGGTCATCTTAGTTGGGGATGGACCGCGTCGGCCATTCTTGGAACGCGAGGCTGAGCGGCTCGGGATCAATGGTCACGTGCACTTTTTAGGGGCGACCGATGACGTCCGAGTCCCGCTTGCCCTGATGGATGTCTTTGTGTTTTCCTCGCGCTGGCCGGAAGCGTTCGGGCTGTCGCTCATTGAAGCCATGGCGATGGGGCGGCCAGTGGTTGCCACACGAACCGGAGCTGTCCCAGAGATCATCGAGCATGGGAAAACCGGGTGGCTGGTCCCTCCGGACGACCCAGTGGCCTTAGCGGAGGGCATCGTGCGACTCCTGAAGGATCCTGCCATGGCCGCGCAATTCGGACGTCAAGCTCAAGCTCGTGTGCGCGAAGTCTTTAATCATCAGCGGATGGTCGATCA
>CAYJTP010000004.1:0-6539 GCA_964373175.1 uncultured Planctomycetales bacterium | reverse complement strand
GTCCTTCCGAACTGGTTTGGGGAAACACTCTTTGCGACACCATTGCTTCGCGCGCTGCGCCATGGGAACCCTGCAGCGTTCGTCGCGGCCCTCGGGGTTCCTCGGTGCCAGGAAGTCCTTGCACAGAATCCCGATCTGAATGCGTTTGTCGCCTATGATGAGCGAGGAGCGCATCGATCGCTTCGGGCAATCCGTCAGTTGATCGCGCAACTTCGCTCGCAGCGTTTTGACACCGCGTTTATCCTGCGGCGAAGTCTGACCCGCACCATCCTCCTCACCGTCGCTGGCCTTCCGAGGCGGATCGGGTTTGCCAACCGGAAAAGCGGGTGGCTCCTGACGGATCGGGTGCAGGCTCCTCCCCCTCTCACGCACAAGGCGCATGCGTACTTCCGGTTACTTGAGCCCGTGGGCCTGAGTCAACCACCAGAGTCGTATCGCTATGTGTCAAGCGAGCAGGAGCGCGCCGAAGCTCTTAGCCTCCTTCGCGACCACGGCTTGCCGAATGGGAATCCCATCGTCGTGTTGCATCCCGGCGCGAATTGGCCGCATAAACGGTGGTTGCCTGATCGGTTTGCGGAGCTGGCGAACCGGTTGATGCAACAACGCACTCGCGCGATCGTGATCACGGGAAGCCCAGAGGATCAGGCGCTTGCCCGACAGGTGGCCAGCCGCATGCAGACGCCCCCGATCGATTTGGTGGGAAAGACCACGCTGCGCCGAGTAGCGGCTTGTCTGGAACAGGCCAGCCTCGTCGTCTCGAATGATACGGGCGTCCTGCATGTGGCGAGCGCCTTAGGGCGACCGGTGGTGGCCCTGTACGGTCCGACTTCCCCAACCATCACCGGGCCGCTCGGCGATCCTAGACGGACCGTAGTCATTCATCATCCCGATTGCTGCCCGAAGATCCCGTGTTTCCGGCCGGACCATCCAGGGTATCCTGGCATGGCCGCCGTCTCCGTCGAGGAAGTCTACACAGCGGCCGAAACGCTCCTGCAACGATGCCAGCCGTGACGCAGATTCTCGTGGTGGGGCTGTCGAATATCGGTGATGCCATCCTGATGAGTCCGGTCATCGAGCACCTGCACGACGCATTCCCGCAGGCCCGCCTGACGCTGCTGGCTGGAGAGCGAGCCCACTCCTTGTTTGTGAACGATCCACGGGTGCAGCGCCTGGTCTGTTTCGATGAGTTTGAGGGGATCGTGGGCCGGCTGCGGCTTGTCCGATTTCTCTGGGCACTCCATCCGGATCTCCTCGTTGATCTGCGACACACCGTGCTGCCGCTGCTGTGGAAACCCTGGCGGGTCGCTCGGTATTTCTGGCCGTTACCGAACCAGATCGCCCACATGCAGCAGCGGCATCTCGCGCGACTCTTCCAGCAGGCCGGTTCGCTGACCAGCGCAGGAACACCGACTCTGGATGGTCGCGTCACGATCTGGATTGACCAAGCGGATCGGGTCGCGATTGACAAACTGTTGACGCGCTGGCACAGCGATCCGACGAGGTCGCTGGTGGTGATCTGCCCGGGAGCCCGTAGCCACATCAAGTGCTGGGATCCGGATCGCTTCGCCTATCTGGCTGAGCGGTTGATTGACGACGCGCGCGCTGAGGTCATCGTGACCGGCGAACCTGACGAACGGCCCATCGTGGATGATATGCTTGGTGCCATGCGCCATCGAGAGCATGTGCATAGCGCCGTGGGCCTGACGATGATCCGGCAATTAGGGGCGCTTCTGCAGCGCGCAAGCCTTGTCATCACCAACGACTCGGCTTCCTTGCATCTGGCCTGCGCGGTCGGGGTGCCGGTCCTGGCCCTCTTTGGTCCGACGGATCCTCGCAAATACGGACCCACCGGAACCCAGGATCGGGTGATTCAGCGGCGGCTGTTTTGTGTGCCGTGCGAGCAGGCGCTATGCCGATTCCATCACGAGTGTATGCGGTTCATCTCGGTGGATGAGGTGTATGATGCAGCGCGGCAAATCCTGGGTAGTGGAAAGTGGAAAGTGGAAAGTGGAAAGGACAGCGGGCGATGAGTGTGAGCCGCGCTCCTTTCATTCCGCAGTCCGCAGTCCGCAGTCCGCAGTCTCACGCGCCTCAGAGGATTCTCGTTATCCGCTTGGATCGTATCGGAGACGTCGTCCTTTCCACACCGGTCCTGCAAGCGCTTCGGGAAGCCTATCCGACGGCGTTCATCGCGATGATGGTCAGGCCGATCTGCCGAGAGCTGGTGGAAGGGAACCCCTATCTCAATGAGGTCATCCTGTATGACAAGGATGGCCAGCATCGCGGGATTGCAAGCAGCATCCGGTTTGGTCTTGGCTTGAGGCGTTTTCACTTTGATACGGCGCTTGTGTTACATCCGACGAACCGCTCGCACTGGATCCCGTGGCTGGCCGGGATTCCGGTGCGGATCGGCTATGACCGAAAAAGCGGATGGCTGTTGACCCATCGCATGCCGCATCGCAAACACGAGGGCACAAAGCACGAAGCCGAGTACACCTTGGAGCTGTTGCGCGTGTTGCCCGCCCCGGCTCTCGCGAAAGGCGGGCCGGGGGGCATCACCCCATCAAGCCCACGTCCGTTTGTGCCCGTCCATCCGGAGTCGGGCCGTCGGGTTGAGCAACTCTTACACGAGCACGGCGTGCAGGCAGGGAAGACGCTGGTGGCGATTCATCCCTCAGCCAGTGATAGTTCCAAACGGTGGATGGCGGAGCGATTTGCTGAGGTGGCAGACCGGTTCATCGACGCGCATCAGGCTCAGATCGTGCTGGTGGCTGGCCCCGGTGACGTGCAGCACGCTCAAGCGGTCGAACGCGCCATGCGCCATCGGCCAATCAACGTGGCCGGGAAGTTGTCGGTAGGGGAACTGGCGGCACTGCTTTCGCGCTGCCGCTTGTTGCTCTCGAACGACTCAGGGCCGGTACACGTGGCTGCGGCGCTGGGAATACCGGTCGTGGCGATCTTTGGCCGCAACCAACCTGGCTTAGGTGCGACCCGCTGGCGCCCGCTTGGCCCTCAACACGTGGTCCTGCAAAAGGAAGGCAAAACAGACTTCAGCTACATCACCGAGCTTAGCGTTGAGGACGTCTATCAGGCCGTCCGACGAGTCTTAGCCGATTCACGTGTGACAGACACCACCAGGGCCTCGCAGGCCGGCTTGACATAATGTCATGTTATCTGTACACTTATAGGTACAAGAGGAGGTGGGGACAATGTCGAAGGATCTTCCGATCACCGAGGCCAGGCAGGAACTGACCTCGTTATCCGAGCGACTGAGCGAGACCCACGAAACGATCACCGTGACCAGACGCGGCAAACCGGTGCTTGCGATCTTGCCCTGGCAGGAATACGAAGCCCTGGTCGAGACCCTGGAGATCTTAGCAGATGATCAGCTGATGGCCGCGTTTCGGCAGGGCATCCGTGAACTCAAGGCTGGGAAGGGAATTCCGTGGGAGCGGGCGAAACGGAAGCTGGGGCTGTGACCTATCGGATTGTCCTTGCGCCCACTGCACTGAAGACCCTGACAGACATTCCGGACCGCAGGATTCAAGAGAAGATCCGCGAGCGGATTGACGGCCTTGCGCATGAGCCAGAGCAGCAAGGCAAGCCCCTCACCGGTGAGCTGCTCGGCTATCGAAGTCTGCGCGCGGTGGGGCAACGTTATCGGATCATCTACCGCGTGGAACGTGCCCACGTGTTGGTGCTCGTGGTTGCGATTGGCCTTCGCAAAGCTGGCGACCGACGTGACGTCTACGAACTGACCAAGAAACTCCTCCGACTTCGCCTCATTTAGAGCCCGTTGTATACTGCCTTACCCAGCCTCGGGCACCGTCGGCTTCAATCTCATCGTTGGGCGGTAACGTTCCTCGCTTTTTACTGTCGACATACCTCCTGGACAACCTGGGTGAAGCCTGGTGTGGGATTGACCCCGCCCCTTTGCGTGATTGAATGACATGGGTGGTGGCAAAGGGGCGGGGGTTGACCGTCCCACGACGCTCTGCTAGAATCTGTACGTGCCGACCCTCGATTTCACCAAGCTCAAGACCTACCCCCTCGCCTCGCGTCGGAGCAAAGTCAGCCACAACGCGTTTGCGCGAGTCTGTCGCAAGGGTTCGTCGTTTCGCGAGTTCTACCAGTCATTCCCTGAGATTTTGGCGGCGAAGCAGTTCCGGACTGTCGTCAGGGCCATTGTCCAAGCCCACCGCCTCAAGAAACCGGTGCTGTGGATGCTGGGGGCGCATGTGATTAAAGTCGGCTTGAATCCGCTCCTCGTCCAGCTCATCCGCCGCCGCGTCGTCACGGCCCTGGCCTTGAACGGCGCGGGGGTCATCCACGATTTTGAACTCGCCTACATGGGCTCCACGTCTGAAGACGTCGCGGATGCCCTGGCGGATGGGTCGTTTGGGATGGCGAAGGAGACCAACGAGATTCTCAATCGGGCCATTCGGGATGGCGCCAAGCGCAACCTGGGCCTGGGACAAGCCGTGGGGGGCATGATTCGAAAGCACCGTTTGCCGTTTCGCAGCTTAAGCCTCCTGGCGACGTGCGAAGACTTGGGCATCCCTGCGACTGTCCATGTGACGATTGGGGCTGACATCATCCATCAACAATCCACGGCGGATGGCGCGGCGATTGGGAAAACGTCGCTGGCGGATTTTCGTCGTCTCGTCGGGGTGGTCGCACGACTCGGTGGGGGTGGGGTGGTCGGCAATCTAGGCTCCGCGGTGGTTCTCCCGGAGGTCTTCCTGAAGGCGGTGTCGGTGGCTCGAAATCTCAAGTATCCCGTGAAAGATTTTACGGCGTTTGACTTCGACATGATCCGCCATTACCGTCCGACTGAGAACGTCTTGAAGCGCCCCACCCTGCTGGGGGGCACGGCGATTGCGATTACCGGTCATCATGAGCTGATGATCCCGCTGTTGGCTCAAGCCATCATCGAGGAATTGTAGGGATGTCGACGGCTGCCATTCCGACGTTGGCGCCTCCGCGGCTGCGGACGTTGCTCCGTCAGTTCCGTCGAGCTAAGGTGCTGGTGGTTGGTGATCTCATGCTCGATGAGTTTGTCTGGGGCAAGGTCAACCGGATTAGCCCTGAAGCCCCGGTGCCGGTTGTGTGGGTGCAGTCGGAGTCGGTGATGCCAGGGGGGGCCGCCAATGTCGCCAACAACATTCGGGCCCTGGGCGGCCAGGTGCAGATGGTTGGGGTGGTGGGGTCTGATCGCTGGGGAACGCTCCTCCTTGGCGAACTGAAGAAGCGTGCGATTGGCACGTCTGGGATCGTGCGGCTCGCCACACGCCCCACCACCGTGAAGACGCGAGTCATCGCCCACCATCAGCAGGTCGTCCGGGTCGACCGCGAGCACAAAGGTCCTGTGGAACCATCCGTCCTCAGCCGTCTGATTGGGTCTGTACGCCAGCAGATGGATCGGGTCGATGCCATCGTCATCGAAGATTACGGCAAGGGGATGATTACCCGCGAGCTGCTTGCCACCGTCATCCCGTTGGCCCGATCGCATCGCACGCTGATCACGGTCGATCCCAAGCAAGAGCACTTTGACCTCTATCAGCAGGTGACCGCGATCACCCCGAATCGCACCGAAGCGGGTGAAGCGCTTGGTCGTGAGCTGGAGACCAGACAGGACGTCCTCGAGGGAGGAGCAGAGCTGTTGCGCCACCTTCGCAGTGACGCCGTGCTGATGACCCTGGGCGAGGATGGGATGTGCTTGTTTGAGAACCGCGGGCGTCGGACGTGGATTCCAACCGTCGCGCAAGAAGTGTTTGACGTCGCGGGGGCAGGGGACACCGTGATTGCGACATTTACCCTGGCCTTAGCCAGTGGTGCGTCGATGCTGGAAGCCGCGGTGCTGGCCAATCATGCGGCGGGTATCGTCGTCGGAAAACTGGGTGTGACGGTGACGACCCCTGAAGAACTCTCGGCGCGATTCAACCGAAACCCCAAATCGCTCAGGGCTCAGCGCTCAGGGTTCAGGGCGACCCCCAGCCCTCAGCCTCGAGCCCCGAGCAACTTCAGACGATGAACACCGTCGGCATCATTCCCGCTCGGTACGGCTCGACACGGTTTCCCGGAAAAGCCCTCGCCATGCTCAACGGCATGCCGCTGATCCAATATGTCTATGAGCAGGCGAAGCAAGCGAAGTCCCTTGAAGAGGTCATCGTGGCGACGGACGATGAGCGGATCGTCGCCGCCGTGTCGCGCTTTGGTGGGCGAGCGGTGATGACGAGCGCCTCCCATCGCTCCGGGACTGATCGGATTGCCGAGGTCGCACGCCAACTCGATGCCCAGATCATCATCAATATCCAAGGCGATGAACCGTTGGTTCGGCCGGAGCAGATCGATTCGCTCGCGTCGTTCCTCCAGGCGCACCGGGCTGTCCCCATGGGAACGCTGATGACTCCGTTGAGCCGGCAGGAGGATCTCGCAAGTCCCCATGTGGTGAAAGTTGTGGTTGATCAGGACGGCTATGCGATGTATTTTTCACGAGCGCCGATTCCATGTGTGAGACAAGAAGGGGGCAGGGGGCG